>DGUK01000039.1:0-1245 GCA_002394635.1 Faecalitalea sp. UBA4312 | reverse complement strand
GTATTCTTGTATGATTCATTAAAAGCTAAATCATACTCTCCTTTCCTTTTTTACTGTATCTTTGACTATATAATAAGAGTGTATTGCCACTACATTATCTGAATCGTTGATTCTGTTGCCTACTTCTTTGAATTGTTCTTCTCTCCTTCTCCATCCCCGCAATTATACTTTACGGAATCATAAAATCATGTTTACTAAAACCGTTTTGTTGAAACAGTGTCCTCGGCATCAGACGAAACAAGATATTTTGTAACTTTAATAACCATACGGGCATCTTATATTGCGCAGCAATCAAGACCAGCGACTTAACTTTCTTGGGATTCTCTATCGTATAGTTTAAAGCCAAAACACCACCCAAAGAGAGTCCACACAGAGCAAGATCTTCATTTGTCGTATTACATATCTCTGAGAAAGCAGCATAGAGTGCAGAATACGACACCTCTGTGTCTGTTTTCCTATATCCGTTATCCCAAGTTCCTTACAGAGGGGAATTCATGTCGTAAGCTCATACAGGCGATATATCTTTCGGTACAACTTGCCCGTAAACAGTAGATTAAAGAACAGCCTTTCGATTCGCGTAAGCTCTTTGACCAGCGCGGCAGGAGTGAAGCTGTGCTCTTTTACAAATCTGATCCGAAGTCCGTTGATCACGCTCTCGATATCATCTATCCCATACAGCTTTGTAACGCCAACATCGTTGACCGGATTTTTATATTTCGACGCTTTAACACCAAATTCAGTATAAACATCCATCAGGATATGAAGTTCCCGGTACTTTTTATCAAGCGCTTGTAGTAATCTCCATACCTGGCTGTTGGTCAGATACATGCTAAGCCCTTCAAGGATAACGATGGCTGTATCACTATTCGGGAGCAATCCAATCTGCTCCGGTCTGGACGCATCCAAAGCCACCATATGGTACGTTTCCTTTTCCTGAAAGTACTTCTTGCGAATCTCTATAACATCTGGAAGATCACAGTCCACCCACTCAGAACAAGGAGTTTTTACCCTTATATGCCTGCTGTCAAGCCCACATCCAATATGAAGTACCAAGGCATCCTCTTTTTGTTTCAGCAGACTGTCTGTCCAATCATCGAAAACACGAGCTCTCATGGCCATGTTGTAAGCCAGCCACTTTGACCTGGACTTTCCGTGGATCGGGAATGCTTCTTCTTGCCATATCTTCTCAGCCGAAGGATCATTTAGAATAATGCCCTTTTGACTCACCTTTGATTTTCCATATAG
>DGUK01000064.1 GCA_002394635.1 Faecalitalea sp. UBA4312 | reverse complement strand
CAGGATCATAAACCGGTAAGTGATGGTGATAAAGGACCAAATACCGGAGGCATGGGTTCCTATTCCCCGGTAAAACGGATCACACCGGCATTGAAACAGGAAGCCATGGACCAGATCATCGTACCAATGGCCAAAGCGATGGTACAGGAAGGGGTTCCTTTCAAAGGTTTCTTATACGGTGGTTTAATGGAGACAGAAAACGGCGTCAAGACGATTGAGTTCAATGCTCGTTTCGGTGATCCGGAAGCAGAGGTCATTCTGCCTCGTCTGGAAAGCGATTTTGTTCAGGCCATGCTGGATGTGCTGGAGGGTAAGGAAGTAACTTTACGGTGGACCGATCAGGTCAGCCACGGAGTTGTGATGGCCAGTACAAACTATCCGGCCAGCTCGACCAAGGGAGCTGTCATCAAAGGCGTGGATGACAGTGAAGCTATGGTCTTCCATATGGGAACGAAGCTGGTGGATGGCAATCTGGTCACCGACGGAGGGCGTGTACTGATGGTTACCACATTGGCAGATACATTGGAACAGGCATTTGAGCAGACGTATGCAGCCGTAAAGAAAATACATTGTGATGAACTGTTTTACAGAAGTGATATTGGAAGAAAGGATATGGACTAATGGCTAAAACAGATTTAGAGATTGCGCAGGAAACGAAGTTAGAACCAATTGCGAAAGTAGCAGCGAAGATCGGAATTCCGGAAGAGGCTTTGGAGCCTTACGGAAAGTATAAAGGAAAACTCTCCTTTGACTATATCCGTGAGCTGGAATCCAGACCGGAAGGAAAGCTGATTCTGGTTACTGCTATTAACCCGACCAAAGCGGGCGAAGGAAAGAGTACGACAACGGTCGGATTGGGAGACGCGTTGAATGTATTGGGGAAGAAAACCATGATGGCGCTGCGGGAACCAAGCTTAGGACCGGTATTCGGTTTAAAGGGAGGAGCAACCGGTGGTGGTTATGCCCAGGTTGTACCGATGGAAGATATCAATCTGCATTTTACCGGGGATATGCATGCGATTACGACAGCTAACAACCTGGTAAGCGCTTGTCTGGATAACTCCATCTATCAGGGAAATCCTCTAAATATCGATCCGGAACGAATCACTTTTAAACGTTGTCTGGATATGAATGACCGTACTCTCCGTCAGATTACCATCGGACAGGGATCTAAGGTGAATGGAGTCGAACGTGTAGACGGATTCAACATTACAGTAGCCAGTGAAGTTATGGCAGCTTTATGTCTGGCCAACGACTTAATGGATCTGAAAGAACGTTTTGCCAATATGCTGGTGGCTTTTACATATGATGGCAAACCAGTCTATGTTCGTGATTTAGGAATACAAGGGGCCATGGCCATGGTTATGAAAGATGCTATTCTGCCAAACATCGTACAGACTCTAGAGCATAATCCGGTATTGATCCATGGTGGACCATTCGCCAACATTGCTCATGGTTGTAACTCCGTAATTGCGACAAAAGCTTGTCTGCATTTAGCGGATTATACCGTAACAGAAGCCGGTTTCGGTGCTGATCTGGGAGCTGAAAAATTCTTGGATATCAAATGTCGTTTTGCTGGATTGCATCCGAATGCAGTCGTCATCGTGGCAACGATCCGTGCCTTGAAGCAACATGGCGGTGTGGCCTTTGAAGATCTAAAGGAAGAGAATGTGGAAGCAATGCTGGCAGGTTGTGAAAACCTGGCTAAACATATCGATACGATCCAGCAGTTTGGATTGCCGTATATTGTGGCAATCAATGAATTTGCAACAGATACGGAAAAGGAAATCGAAGCGCTGGAAAACTGGTGTCAGGAAAATGGACATCCGATGTCCTTGTCCCAGGTATGGGCCAAAGGTGGTCAAGGTGCTCTGGATCTGGCACAGAAGGTTATTGACTTATGTGATCAGGAAAATAACTACGCGCCATTATACGATACAGATTTAACGATCGAAGAAAAGGTAGAAGCCATTGCTAAGAAGGTATACGGAGCAGAAAATGTCGTCTTTACCGAAGAAGCACAGGCACAGATCAAGGAATTTAATGCGATGGGATGGGGCAAAATGCCAATCTGTATGGCAAAAACACAAATGTCTCTGACCGATGATGGATCGAAGATGGGACGTCCGAAAGGCTTTACAATTACAGTTCGTGAACTTCGTCCAAGCCTGGGTGCCGGTTTCATTGTTGCCTTGACAGGGAAAGTATTGACTATGCCGGGATTGCCGGTTCATCCTTCGGCGTTGAACATGGATATTGACCAAGAAGGTACGATCGTCGGCCTATTCTAGTTATAAAAAATATTTATAACTAATTATTTATAAACAATATTTGAAAAAACAAATCTATATGACTAAAATAGATATTGTAAAAAGACAAAGAACAGGAGAGTACATTGTTTCCTCTTTACAGAGAGTCTTAGTTTGGTGCAATAAGACAAGCAGGAGGCAGTCGAAGATGGCCTGGGAGTCGTGGGGTCGATAGGTAGGTTCCACCGGAATTGCCCGTTATCGCAATAGAGTATAACTGATTTTCAGCGTACTTGAAGAGGAAATGATCGTAAGGTTATTTTGAATTAAGGTGGTAACACGGGTAGCACGTCCTTAAGTTGGCGTGCTTTTTATAAGCTTAGGGTACGATCCTTTTCAAGAGTGACAGAAGGAGGAAGAAAGCATGAAAAAATTAGTTAAAGCATTGTTGGCTGCTGGTTTGGCAGCAAGTTTGGTTGCTTGTGGTTCAAGCTCTTCGGATACTGGCTCCGATGCATCGGAAAAGGATGATAAAGTCATTACGGTAGGGGCAACACCAGTCCCTCATGCCCAGATCTTAAACGAAGTGGTCAAAGACAAGCTGGCTGAAGATGGATGGACTTTAGAGGTTGTAGAATTTAACGATTATGTTCTTCCGAACACGTCTTTGGAAGAAGGCGAAATTGATGCCAACTACTATCAGACCTTAGGTTATATGAACGGAGAAAATGAATCTCGTGGTTTGCATCTTGTCGCAGTGAAGGGTGTTCATATTGAACCAATGGGAATCTATTCTGAAAAATATGAAAAGCTCGAAGATATTCCGGAAGGAGCAGAAATTGCCGTTCCGAACGATGAAGACAACCGCGACCGTGCCGTACAGTTCTTGATCTCACAAGGCTTCCTGGAAGAAACCGATGATTACAGTGCCGCTGCAATCAATGACAATGCGGAAG
>DGUK01000088.1:404-9101 GCA_002394635.1 Faecalitalea sp. UBA4312 | reverse complement strand
ACCAGGAAGTCTTTGTTCCGGTCAATGAAACTTGCGAACTGACAAGGATCACCCTTACCAATGAATCCGATATAGAAAAAGATCTAGACCTTTTTAGCTATGTTGAATTCTGTTTATGGAATGCCGAAGATGACTCCACCAATTTCCAAAGAAACTTCTCTACTGGTGAGGTCGAGGTAATTGGCAGCTGCATCTATCATAAAACTGAATATCGCGAACGCCGGAATCACTATGCCCTGTTCGCATGCAATCGAGAAGTTGACGGTTTTGATACAAGCCGAGATGAGTTTGTCGGCATCTACAATGGTGCACATAATCCACAAGCAGTTAAAGAAGGTAAGAGCCATAACAGTATCGCTCATGGATGGGCTCCGATCGGAAGCCACCATATTCGGCTGCATTTAAAACCAGGGGAACGTGTTTCAACGATCTTTATTCTTGGTTATTGTGAAAATCCATATGAAGAAAAATTTGAATCTTTAAATGTGATCAATAAAAAACCGGCTGACCGTTTGGTCAACTTGTTTTCCACCGATGAAGATTTTGATGCGGCCTTTGATGCATTAAAAAACTACTGGGAACAGCTTTTATCAACCTACTCCATTACCAGCAATGATGAAAAGCTGAATCGGATCGTTAATATCTGGAATCAATATCAATGTATGGTAACCTTTAATATGTCTCGTAGCGCCAGCTACTTTGAAAGTGGAATGGGACGTGGCATGGGATTCCGTGACTCCTGTCAGGATCTGCTGGGATTTGTCCATCTGATTCCAGAAAGAGCCAGAGAACGAATTCTAGATATCGCCAATACGCAATTTGAAGATGGTAGTGCTTACCACCAATACCAGCCATTGACCAAGAGAGGGAACCTGGCTGTTGGCAGTGGATTCAATGATGATCCGCTTTGGCTTATTGCCGGAACAGCTGCTTATTTACGAGAAACCGGAGATTTCTCCATTCTGGATGAAATGTGTGATTTCGATAACGATGCTTCCAAAGCTGCTCCATTAATGGAACACTTACGCCGAAGCTTCCGCTATACCGCAACCCATAAAGGCCCTCACGCTCTACCTTTGATCGGACGAGCTGACTGGAATGACTGTCTGAATCTTAACTGCTTCTCTGAAACTCCAGGGGAAAGCTTCCAGATTACAGGACCTAGCGAAGGTCCAGTGGCAGAAAGTGTATTTATCGCCGGCATGTTCGTAAAATACGGGTTGGAATATGCAGATATCTGCAAACACATTGGTTTAGATCAGGAAGCCGAAGAAGTAATCGCCCAGGTTGAGCAGATGCGAGCAGCGATATTGGATGCCGGATGGGATGGCGAATGGTTCGTGCGTGCTTACGACGCTTACTCCAATCCTGTCGGCAGTAAAGTTTGCGAAGAAGGACAAATCTATATTGAACCACAAGGAATGTGCGTTATGGCCGGTGTCGGTATAGAGACCGGACAAGCTGCCAAAGCTTTGGAGAGCGTGGAAAAACGTTTGGAAACGGAATTCGGTATTGTATTAAATCAACCAGCTTATCAAAGATACCATGTGGAATTAGGCGAAATCAGTTCATATCCACCTGGATATAAAGAAAATGCCGGTATCTTCTGTCACAACAATCCGTGGATCGCATGTGCAGAAACCATGTTAGGCCATGGAAACCGCGCTTTCTCTGTTTTCAAAAAGACATGCCCGGTTTATCTGGAAGATATCAGTGAAATCCATCGGACAGAACCTTATGTTTACTGCCAGATGGTCGCTGGTAAAGATGCGCCGACCCACGGTGAAGGAAAGAACAGCTGGCTGACCGGAACAGCGGCATGGACTTTTACCTGCATGAGCCAATACATCCTGGGAATTCAGCCGACATTGGATGGATTACGTATTGATCCATGTATTCCGGATACGTTGGAAGCCTTTACCTGCAAGCGGATCTATCGAAATGCGACATATAATATTTCTGTAGATAATAGTGCAAAGGCACAAAAAGGGGTAAAGAAAATGGTTGTCAACGGTGTGGAGGTTCAAGGAAATATTGTTCCTCTCTCCGATCATTGTGAAGTATACAATGTTCAAGTTACACTTGGATAACATAAGTAAATGCTCAAGGTTCATCCTCCTCCTTGAGCTTTTATATTGCCAAAAAAAAGATTCCGCTAAGGATCTTAGATCGTCTCCGCAGAAACAATTCCGTTCATTGAATCGATGTGTTCCACAAGCTCTTTTTGGTTGACCGGCTGATCCGGCCGTAAGGTAATCATTCCTGAATACATGGAGATATTATTCTCATTGGTACCTGTAATCTGCAGGTTTGTGATAGCCAGGCTTCGGTCTTTACAATACCGTAACACATCATCCAGATTGTCTTTTTTAAAATAACTGACAACCAGTTTGAATTCCGGTGAACGATGCATGTGTGCTTTGATATTGGCAAAATAAGTTTCGGCAAGAAGAACCAGAAATACAGACAGGATCGCCCCTTCATAAAAACCGGCCCCCACCGCAATACCAATAACACCGTCTGTCCACAATCCAGCTGCTGTCGTCAGGCCTTTGACCGTTTTCTTTCGTGTCACGACAATTGTTCCGGCCCCGATAAAACCTAGACCCGTTACAACCTGTGCCCCAATACGGGACATATCAGTCGGAACTTTCAGACCAAGATAGAGAAACAACCCTGTCAGACTGGCAACACAAGCGCCGATACAAACCAGGATATGGGTGCGAAATCCCGCATTTTTATGATTGTAGGAACGTTCCAGACCAATCAGTCCTCCTAAAATAAATGCGCATATCATCTTAACAAGAACGGATAGGAAGTCTATACCTCGTACCGCATTAAATATTGTGATCATATGTCCCCTCCTAACGCAATTCTTCAATCGCATACACACACGATAAAGCCGCTACAGCTGACAATACACTGGAATGCGATGTATTCTCTTTGCTTAGTTTCATAGAGAAAATAGCCGAAGGATGATGTTCCCCCTTCTTTTTGACCCGTTCCACTTCAATATCATAGATACGAGCACCTTCTCCTTTAATAACATCCGAAATTTGACCAATGCTGTTAATTGAATCAAACTCTACCGATAAAGTGACATTACGCGCTTTTCTTTTATATAAAATCTCCAATGGGTACATTATTTCCAAAACCAGGATCATCATGATCAATGTAACGATCACCAGCTCAAAAAAACCGGCTCCGCATGCTAATCCCATACAAACAGACGCAAATAATCCCGCCGCAGTTGTTAACCCGGATAAACGTTGATGACTGACAGATAATATGGTTCCGGCAGCTAAGAAACCGATCCCGCTGATTGCCTGGGTCCCAACGCGTGAGGCATCAAATTTCTCACCGACTTCTGCAACAATGGGAGCCCATGCCCCTTTGATCATCTCATATTCATACAATGAGATCAGAATACATAATGCAGCACCTATACTAGCTAACATATAGGTTCTAAGCCCGGCGGCCTGTTCTCTTTTGGACCGGCCCCATCCAATCACTCCGCCTGCAATCATTGCCAGCACCAGACGGATCGCAACCGAGACAAATGTAAACTCTCTTAATGTCTCCATCATAAACAGAGCTCCTCCTTACTATAAAGCTTTTTCTATTTGGAATGTTATTAAAAACACTCCATCCATCATAAAAAAGAATAAAGAAACGACGTACAAGCTGCCTGAAATCCCGTACGTCGTTTTGTGACACGCATTATATTCGATATATCAACAGTATCATCTGTTTTCTTTGTGGAGGAATGAAATAACAGATGTTGCCTATATGACTGTTTTAGTATCTACTTGCCTTTTATGCTTGTTCCATCTAAACATACCGAATGATAATTATTATGATGCACTGCGTGTCAATTGATCAAATTCTCTTCCTACTTTCCTTTAGGAATATCGTTGAAAAAATGATCGAATTCCTACTATAAAAATATCATTCAATTGCTATAATTGCAATATATGACAATGAAATCAGCTCTAACATAATTATCGAATTCTCCGTCGGCTTCACATAGAAAGGAAAAGCCCATATTTCATTTTAAAATTCTTATGCGTCCTCACATTTCCTTGTGGATTTTCCGTAAAACTCTTTTTCTATAAAAAATAAAATCATTTCTCCCCGGATACCCCTTAAGAGAATGCATCATTCCATTTTTCCTGTCAATGGAATATCCACCACCTTTTTCTTTAATATATTTGTTCTTCCATTGCTTTCTCTATATATTCAATCCGGTGAACCATGCTTGGATGATCATATTTTAATATTTCCACAACCTGCGGAGGATTCAGGTCCACCAGCTCATCGTCAGAGATCTTCTTAAAAGTATTGATCAATTCCCTTCCATAGCCCTCTTTAACCGCATTCATATCTGCTTCCTTTTCCTCGCGTCGGCTGATGGCATTGAAGTATACAGAAATAAGCATGCTTATCGGTTCAAAAATTGTCATAATGACATACAAGGAAAGATAGTAATTTGTCTTCAGTGAACCAAAAGTATTCTGAACCAAGGAATTGAACTGCCATATAATAGCCGGATGACTGGCCACACCAACCACCAAAAGAAAACCAAGCGCCAGAATACCGTATTTACTGTAATTAAAGATGTCTTTTTTATGCTTTAGATGTCCAATCTCATGAGATAAGACCGCATATAGCTCATTCTGTGCATTTTCCAAAATAAAATTATCGGCAATCCCAAACATACGGAACCATAAGAGCTTCATCAGAAAGGCATTCTTAGAATTCGTCTTCTTAGACTCGTTATATATTTTGATATGTTTGACCTTTTTTTTCGAATCTTTCTGCAATTCCATGATCCGCTGCCGTAAAGGCCCATCTTCCAATTCAGTAAAGGAATATTGTGCCATCAGTGCCACCAAACTTAATAAAGATAATACCAGCATGATCACAAAGCCAACAAGAGCCAGGCCCACACACAATAGAAAAGTCTGTCCGAATGTATAAGAGAAATCCCCTGTCCAGCCTCTGATATGTTCACAGACAAAGGTTATAAATGATAACACACAGACCATGATCACTGCACCCATACCGGTATCGATCAGATAATCCTTCCAGAATTCTTTTTTTGTCCGTTTATTCAGGCCGTACTTCTGTTCAATCAGAAATGTTCGGTGATACGCAAAGAATGCCGCAGTCACCGCATTGATCATAATCAGGATCAATGCTGTCATTAATGTCAGTGTATATACATTGGCAGTATGTTGATCCATCCATGTGTAAAAAGGCGAAAACAATATAAAAAGATCTATACACAAGGAAAGTCCTTCAGATATATAATACGGCTTCCTGCAATCTGTTTTATAATCAATAAATGTCTGATACCTTGTTTCATCATATACATCCGCCACGCTGGCAGGTAAAGGCTTTCTACGTTGTTTCCACATACATTGATAGATCCATACATCAAATGCCGTATGCAGGACCAGCAAAAGTGCTAAAAAGTATTTTATCATCATGCTCGTTCACTCCTGATCTTTATTATACATGGATTCTCTGGCCATGTAAAAAGTCGGACAGGTGTCCGACTTAATCTCAGTTTCGTTTGATATCCAGTAATTTTTGCTTCAGTTCGGCTTCCATTTCCATCATTTCTCTTTCAGCGGCCGCTCTCTTTTCACGGCCCTCCTGCTGGATCTGCAGAACTTCATCGAATGTCTGGATCAATTTTTGGTTGGTATCTCTTAACGTTTCCATATCCACGATACCACGATTGGATTCTCTGGCCGTTTCCACGGTTGCCTGATGTAACGCCTCCGCGTTCTTACGCAGCAATTCATTGGTCATATTAGATACAGCCTGTTGTGCCTTCGCTGCTTGCGTTGCGTGATTCAAGCCTAGTGCAATGACCATTTGTGACTTCCATAAAGGAATCGTATTCACTAATGTTGTCTGGATCTTATCGACCATGACAGTATTACTTGACTGCAGAAGACGTAGTTGTGGTGCTGTCTGAATGGATAGCATACGGCTTAATTGCAGATCATACAGCTTCTTTTCAAAACGGTCGCAGAAAGAAACAAGATCACGAACAGCCTGCGCATCTTCCGGTAATCCCGATACCTCAGCTTTTCTCTGTAAGGCAGGAAGTTCTTGATTTCGAACTTCATTCAGCTTTTTCTTACCGGCTAAGATGTACATTGAAAGTTCCTTAAAATAAGTCGTATTGAGCTCATACATCTGATCCAGTAATGCCGTATCCTTCAACAATCGGATCTGATGTTCTTCCAGACGGTCTGCTATCTTATCTACATTGGCTTCCGCTTTGTCATATTTGACCTTTAAGGTTTCCATCTTTGCCTTCCCCTTGTTGAAGAAACCAAATACGCCTTTTTTCTCATTATCCGGGTCAAATTCCTTTAATTCCACAACGACATCCGATAACATGTTTCCCACTTCACCCATATCCTTGGTTCTCACATTATCCAATGCCTTTTCAGAGAAATCAGCCAGCTTTTTCTGTGCACCGGCACCAAACTGCAAAACCAGATTTGTATCGGTGATATCAATGCGATTGGCAAAGTCATCAATCATTCGTTGCTCTTCATCTGTGAACTGGCTTATATCCACCTTGATATCGGATACGGAATCCACCTGTTGTACCTGGGTATTCATGTGTGCCAACATATCCGATGCACTTTCCTGTCCAAACGGATCCAATGTCAATGTTGGTGTTGGCGATGTCTTTGATTCCTTTGTTGGTTCCATATCTGGAATCGGAGGTTGTTTTTGTTCATTGTCTAAATAATCACTCATCTTACTTTACCTTCTCTTTCATTTTCTGGCCGGTCAAACCGTCCTTGGCTAATAGCGTATTCAATACGCTGATATCCGATGAAATATCCATCGACGTATCCTGATATAAATCATCGAACAATTGCGAAAATGCATCGTTCAATGTATCTAACGTTTCTTCAATCTCCCGTTTGGATCTGGATATGTTATCCCCTTCCATAGACCGGGAAGGTAAATTTTTATAGGATTCCAGTAACCGCACGGTTGTCGGTAGATAATATTTGATCATCTGGTCTACCTGATTGGCATCTTCCGGATGTTCTTTTACGTGCTCGAAGATCTTAGACACGATATTTTCCAGACGATATAGTTTATTGGAAACATCCATATTGGATATTTCGTTATTGTATTGATGGATCTTGTCAATATACTGGTTCCCTTCGCGGATCACCTGCGAAACAGAAGCAGGCAGATCTCCACTCACTTCGTCATATTCCACATCGATTGGTTCCTCTTTGACAGGTGTCGGCGGCAGATTCAAGCGGTTATAGGCTTCATCCGTAGTACAGAACATCTTTTTTCCCACAATAAGATGTCCATGAGTAAACATGTTGTCTACAATCATCTCCCGCAGATCGTTCATCGTAAACTCAACGGATCTTCCTGTGATGGTGGCCAGCTCCTTAACCGTGCATGCATCCCGATCACCCAAAACACTTAAATACAGCTGAAAACGCTCCATGCGTTCCTTTCCCCTGTTTCCCTTTCGGTACATCACGCTTCCATATACCGCAATCGCCGCAAAGATAAAGACAGCCGGTAGGGAATCTATCAGATCCGAGAGACCATCCATCAGGGAAGTAAACGCGATAAACAACGCAAAAAAGATTCCAATGGCGATCATGCTCATGCCACCGGAACGGTTGCTTTTGGACTCCCGCTTCAATGAAGTGATCTTCTTCTGATTGTATGCCTGCAGCTCCTGTTTCTTTTTGGGCATAAACTGCCGATTGATCTTATTCTTTTTCGATAAGGATGCAGACACATTCTGCATTGTTTGCCCGACAGCGCCGGTGGTATCCGCTACGATCTGCTGGATCTGACTGCTCAGTTTACTATAATCCTGATTCTCGATCGCACCCTTTACCGACTCGCTGATTTCTTTTCCAATTTCAGACCAGTCTTTATTCTCCATTGATATCCTCTTTCACTCTGAATAAAGTATATCATTTTTGTCACTACTTTATTACTATTTTAACCATAATTTTTAACGAAGACATGCTCTGAAACACGCAAACCCACTGTGCATGCTTTGATCCTGATACATTTCCAAGGCTTCATATCCTTGTTGTATAGCTCCTTTCATCGTATCATGATATGCCCAGCATCCCGGCAGCCCTGTAAATGTTACAATATAATGTCCATATTTTTCTTGTATTACCATTTCTATTTCCATGTTTCCAGTATAGACTTAAATCTGACATGAATGATGACAATAAAAAAAGACTGCAATGGTATTGCAGTCTCGTTAGTTCTTTTTTATTCGCCTTTTTCCAAAGCTAGTGTACGTGTTGTGATATCACATACATCCGATGGTCCATAGTACTGAATTGCACCTGGATACAGATAACATGTTTCCACAGCCCATTGTTCACGATGTGCTTCAAAGAATTTGAATGGTTTACCATCCAGTTCAACTAAAGCTTTGCGGATAACCGGTTTGTCTTCTCCATGTCTTCTTTCCATATTCATCATCTTTGTGATCGGCATTCCGCCTGCTACCCAGTCTTCAGCCGGTTTAGACAAATTCGAAATTTTGGACAGATAGCCGGTATAACCGTATTGGATCAACATGAATGCATTGTATCCTAAGGAATAGCAGTAATCTGCATCAAAGTTCGAAGGGAATGCACATCTTCCTTCATAACC
>DGUK01000088.1:0-339 GCA_002394635.1 Faecalitalea sp. UBA4312 | reverse complement strand
ATAACCGAAGAAATGATGCTGTGCACTGAATTTTCCATTGAATAAACCTGCATCTTTTCTTTCCTTCAATTTAGCGGCAACCATGGCAGAGAACAGTTTTTCTGATTCAATCAGAGAAACCTGCACGTTTCCATGAGGGTCTCTTTCCAGGAATAATTGTTGCTGGATCGTTTCCGGTAAGATAGCAAAAACACCCATCGATTCTTTTGTCAGACCTTTTTCAATGAAAGCATACTTATCCGCCCATGTCGGCAATTCATTAAATTCATCCGCTTTGCTTCCAGCCAGCAATTCATTGATTTCGGCAATTAATACAGAGAATTCCGGTACGAATTCAAC
>DGUK01000063.1 GCA_002394635.1 Faecalitalea sp. UBA4312 | reverse complement strand
GGAGTATATAAGTTAATCTATGAATTGACAAACAAGGATCGAATCAATGGATTGGAATCACTCTTACCCTTACAGAGAAATAATTCTTATAACAGGGATCTTAAAATTGAAATAGTAAAGGAGTACCTATCTGCAGCAGACTTACAAGCATCAAAAACCAACCGAATCAACTTCGATTAGGACGAATTACTTTAGATAATTCCAGTGTCTATTTGACAGATCCTGGATCAAAGTACAGAGCTTTTTAAAAAAATTGAAAATAATAGTTTATTTTTTCACAAATACACTATATAATCACTGTGTGAACAGATACAGATTGAAAAACTGTAATCTGGTATTTCACAAATAGAGTTATTGATACATCGTATTCGTAAGAAACGAGAGTAGGAGGAAAAAATGAAAAACTCAAATGTACGCCGAATGACAACTTTGGCACTTTTAATTGCGATTCTTGTGGTTATGTCTTACACACCTTTAGGATATCTGCAGATTGGACCGTTATCTCTGAGCTTGTTGACGATACCAGTTGCGATTGCCGCTTTGGTTATGGGACCTGTGGATGGAGCTATTATGGGTGCTGTATTCGGATTGTCGAGCTTCTTTAACGCAATGAGCGGTAAGAGCGCTATGGGCACGGCTATGTTTACAATCAACCCGTTTGGATGCTTTGTGGTTTGTGTGATTGCACGTATTTTGATGGGATATGGCTGTGGTCTGGTTTATAAACTTGTTCACAAAGCTCTACCGACACATGAAAAGACAAGTTGTGCTATTGGTGGTTTGTCAGCTGCCTTGCTGAATACATTGTTCTTTATGGGTACGCTGGTCCTGTTCTTCTATAACAGTGATTATGTACAGGGGCTAGTAACAGCTTTAGGCGTTAATAATCCTTTGTCCTTTGTGATTGCGTTAGTTGGCTTTCAGGGACTCATTGAAGCGGTTGTATGCTGTGTGGTATCCGCAGCAGTCAGTGTACCGTTAAAAAAGATTTGGAATTAATTGATTTTTGAAACCTTTTCATAAGGTTTCTTTTTTTGTTATATATGTTTTATATTTGCGATACAGTACATTTAGTGATAAAATTTCTACTAGATGAAAGCGTTTTAAAACGCCTTGAATTATAGGAGGATACATAATGTTAAAAGGTATTGCTGCAAGTGCTGGTGTTTCTGTTGCTAAGGTTTACAAATTAGAAACACCAAAAGTTGTAATCGAAAAGAAGAGCGGTGTAGCTGCGGACGAAATCGCAAAATTTGATGCTGCTTTAGCGAAGACAACAACAGATATCGAGGGGGTTAAAGAAAGAGCTGCTAAGCGTTTAAGCCCTGAAGAACTGGCTGTTTTCGATGCTCATTTAATGATGGCGAATGACCCTGAATTAGCTGGTCAGATCCGTACAAAAATCGAAACTGAAAATGTAAATGCCGAATATGCAACGGATGAAGTAGCAAATATGATGGTGGCTATGTTTGAAAGCATGGATAATGATTACTTCCGTGAAAGAGCTGCTGATGTTAAAGACGTTACTTTCCGTTTAAAATGTAATTTACTGGGTCTGGAAATTCCTGATCTGACAGCAATCGCTGAACCGACTATTATCGTTGCTCATGACCTGACTCCAAGTGATACAGCACAGCTAAATGAGTTTGTAAAAGGTTTCGCTACTGAAATTGGTGGAAAAACTTCTCATTCGGCTATTATGGCGAACTCTCTGGAAATTCCGGCTGTTGTTGGATGTCCAGGTGTTATGGAAGCCTGTGTAAATGGTGATATTCTTGCTTTGGATGCTTTGGATGGTGAAATTGTAATCAATCCGGATGATGCAACTGTTGCCAAATACGAAGCAAAAGCGAAAGCTTATGCAGAAGAAAAGGAAGCATTAAAAGTATTGGTTAACCAGGAAAGTGTTACTCCTGATGGACATAAAGTGGATATTGCCGGAAATATCGGTGGATTCAAGGATGTTGAAGGCGTATTAAAGAATGGTGGAGAAGGCGTTGGATTGTTCCGTACGGAATTCTTGTACATGGACAGCGATCACTTCCCAACAGAAGACGAACAATTTGAAGCTTATAAACAAGTATTGGAAGGTATGCAGGGTAAACGTGTTGTAGTACGTACATTGGATATCGGTGGTGACAAACACCTGACTTATTATGAGTTCCCACAGGAAATGAACCCGTTCTTAGGTTATCGTGCTATTCGTCTTTGCCTGAAAGAAACAGATATCTTCCGTACACAGTTACGTGCATTATGCCGTGCGTCTGTTTATGGTAAATTAGCTATCATGTTCCCTATGATTGCAACAATTAAAGAGTTCAGAGATGCAAAGGCCATCTTCGAAGAAGAAAAGGCTAAATTAATTGCGGAAGGTGTAGCAGTAGCTGATGATATCGAAATCGGTATGATGGTTGAAATTCCTGCCGCTGCTGTATTAGCGGATCAGTTTTCAAAATATGCTGACTTCTTCTCAATCGGTACGAATGACCTGATTCAGTATTCAATGGCTGCTGACCGTATGTCTGAGCATGTATCTTACCTGTATCAGCCTATGAACCCAAGCATCTTACGTCTGATTAAAATGACAATTGAAGGTGCTCATAAAAACGGCAGTTGGGTAGGAATGTGTGGAGCTATGGCTGGTGATCCTATTTCTGCTCCGGTATTGTTGGGATTAGGACTGGATGAATTCTCCATGAGTGCAACACAGATTCTTAAAGCTCGTAAGATCATCAACAACATGAACTTCTCTGATGCCCAGAAATTGGCTGCTGAATGTGTTGAAAAAGACACAATCGATGAAGTAACTGAAGTTGTGAAAGCTGCTTTAGCCGGATAATTGATTCATTAAGCGAGGGAAACCTCGCTTTTTTCATGAAAGGAATAGAATGATGATTTTCAATGAGTTTATATATGAACGTCCGAATTATCTAGAAGTTAAGAATAAGATCGAGCATTGTATGAAACGAATGGATAAATGTACGGATGGACAGTCATTGTATAAGATATTTCAGGAAATTGATCAACTAGAAAAAGAAACAGAATCCAATGAAACCATATGCTCGATCCGGCATTCTATTGATACAAAAGATCCGTTCTATGAAACGGAAAATGATTATTTGAATGAATGGATGCCTGAGATCCAAAATCTGTTTAATGATGCTTATACGAAGTTTGTAGAACATCCGTGTCTGCCTGAAATCCGATTTAAGATTCCAGAAACATTTTTTATGGCAAAAGCAATGGATGATAAATGCTTTAATGAAAAAATACTGGAAGAACTAAAAGAAGAAAACAGGTGGATGACGATGTATCAGAATACGATTGCTTCGGCACAAGTGCCTTTTCAGAACGGAATTTATACATTGTCCGAATTAAGCAAATGGATGAACGATATAGATCGTACTATCCGTAAAGAAGCTACCTTGGCTTATTGGAACTGGTTTTCCGATAATGAATCTGTATTGGGTGATATTTTTGATCATCTTGTTAAAGTACGAACGAAAATGGCCAAAAAAATGGGATATACTGATTATGTCGAGTTTGGATATTACCGAATGCACCGGTTTGATTACACTTGGAAGGACATTGAATCGTACCGCCGAGAAATATTGAAGGATGTTGTACCGGTAGCCGAAAAATTATATGGTTTCCAAAAGCGGCGCCTGGCTGTACAAGATGTTTATGCATGGGATGAAAAAATAGAATTTCCAGATGGAAATCCAGTTCCGAAATACAATGCGCAACAAATGGTGGAACGGGCTAAAAAGATGTATCATGAACTGGATCCGGATATTGGATCTTTCTTTGATTATCTTACGGAAAACCAATTAATGGATCTAGTTTCCAAGCCGAATAAGGCATCCGGTGGCTATTGCACTTATATACCAACTTATAAGGCCCCTTTTATTTTTGCTAACTTTAATGGAACCAGCAGTGATGTGGATACATTGACGCATGAAGCTGGTCATGCCTATCAGGTATATAAATCACAGAATATTATTCCGAACACATGCATCTGGCCTACGTATGAATCATGCGAAATCCATTCGATGTCCATGGAATTCTTAACGTATCCTTGGATGCCGTTATTTTTCGATAGGGATAGTGATAAATTTTACTATAAGCATATGGCGGACGCAGTGAAGTTTTTGCCTTATGGTGCATTGATCGATCATTTCCAACATGTTATCTATCAGAACCCAGAGTGGAATCATACGCAACGTATGCATGCCTATCGGAAGCTGGAAAAAATGTATCTTCCATATAAAAATTATGATGAGATTCCGATCTTGGAAAATGGCGGCTGGTGGTTAAGACAGCTGCATGTGTTCATGGATCCTTTCTATTATATTGATTATACGTTAGCGCAAGTATGTGCTTTTCAGATGTTTATCCGTTCTGAGAAGAACGATCCGGATGTGATGCGGGACTACAAGCATATATGTGAAATCGGGGGAACAAAAACTTTTACAGCCATTCTGGAGGAAGCTGGTTTACGAAATCCAATGGATCCAGGCTGTTTACATGAGGTTATGCAGGCAATCCGGCATTGGATCGTACAAAGAACATAAAATTTCACTTGAATTTTTTAACCGATTTGATAAACTAAATCCATAGGCTGAGAACAGAAGGAGTATTCTTTACATTTCATTGCAGAGAGCTTTTGGTTGGTGGAAAAAAGTATGAAAGAAAGAAGAAGGTAGTCTGGGAGCTTGTTTTCCCAATTGAGTAAGAAAACACGCAAACACGGCGTTATGTGATGAAGGTATATTTTGTATATACGAAGTTAGGTGGTACCACGTCAAGCACGTCCTTTCAGGATGTGCTTTTTATTAAGGAGGAATATCTATGGAAATGGCACCAAAGTATGATCATTTAAAAGTGGAAGAGCATCATTATGCAGATTGGCTAAAAAACAGTTATTTTACAGCAGGGGATATTTCTAAGCATCCATACTGTATTGTTATACCGCCACCGAACGTAACCGGAAAACTGCATTTAGGTCATGCATGGGATACAACAATCCAAGATATTTTATGTCGTTATAAACGATTACGCGGTTATGATGTATTATGGCTGGCTGGTATGGATCATGCCGGTATTGCAACCCAGGCCAAGGTCGACGAGCGATTGCGGAATGAAGGGATTTCCCGATATGATATCGGAAGAGAAAAATTCTTAGAGAGAGCTTGGGAATGGAAAGAAGAATATGCTTCGACCATTCGTTCACAATGGGCAAAGATGGGATTATCCCTCGATTACAGCCGTGAGCGTTTTACTATGGACGAAGGACTGTCTCATGCTGTCCGTAAGGTTTTTGTGGATTTATATAATGAAGGCCTGATTTATCAAGGAGAACGCATCATCAACTGGGATCCTGCAGCTATGACAGCATTATCCAATATTGAAGTGGAGCATAAAGAAATTATGGGTCATATGTACTACTTCAAATACAAAGTTGTTGAAAAGAATATGGACTTGGTTATAGCAACCACACGTCCTGAAACGATGTTTGCAGACCAAGCTATCTTTGTACACCCGGACGATGAAAGATATAAAGATATTGTAGGATGTCATGCAATCAATCCGGCCAACGGTGAGCCTTTGCCAATTATGGCTGATGATTATATTGA
>DGUK01000093.1 GCA_002394635.1 Faecalitalea sp. UBA4312 | reverse complement strand
TTCAGTATTTTGAATATCTGTGATTTGTCCACGGATGGATGTTATACATTAGGATGTGCTGTCGGAGCCATGGGGACCATTGCCGACCATCCGCTTTTAGCTCTGTTTGCAGCTATGGCAGCCGGTATTTGTTCCGGTTTGATCACCGCAACCTTACAGACACGCTTTGGGGTACAAAGCATCCTGGCCGGTATTATTGTTAATACGGGTCTGTATACCATCAACCTGGCCATCATGGGATTCTCTTCCAATATTTCCATCTTCGGGAAAGATTCCGTTTTCTCTTTGTTTCAGGGAATCAGCGATTCCCCTTTCTGGAAAGAGTGGAATACATTGATCTTGTTGGTGGTGTTGATTGCACTGATTTGTTTGTTGATCCTATGGTTTTTATCCACTCGTTTGGGATTGTCCATCCGGGCTACCGGAGACAGTCCGGCGATGGTGCGTGCTTCCAGTATCAACCCTGGGTTTACCATTACGGTCGGATTATGTATCGGGGGCGCTTTAACCGCATTGGCCGGTTGTCTGATTGGTCTGTATAACCGTTCCTGTGATATCAACCTGGGAACCGGTATGGTGACCATTGCTTTGGCCAGTCTGGTCATCGGAGAATCGTTTTCCGGACATCGGAATATGAAGCGTAGGGTGATTTGCGTGGTGTTAGGCTCTTGTCTATACCGGTTTGTCATCTCTTTGGCATTGCGTTTAAATGTACCGACCGAAGCGTTCAAGCTCGTATCGGCAATCATTGTAGCAGTGGCAATCGCTGCACCGCAGGTAAAGGCGAAGTGGGAATTCCGTCGCAAACAAATGGCAGCCATACAGATGCGTAAAGGAGGCCGTTAAAATGTTGAAACTAGAAAACATTCATAAGACCTTTAATCCAGGAACTATCAATGAAAAAAAAGCTTTGACCGGCGTCAATCTGGTGCTGGAAGATGGAGATTTTGCGACCATTGTCGGATCTAACGGAGCCGGTAAATCCACTTTATTCAATGCGATCAGCGGCAGTTTTATCGCCGATGAAGGGTATGTGGAGCTTGATGGAGAGGATATCACATTTGTACCGGAGCATATCCGTTCGAAATACATTGGCCGTCTGTTTCAAGATCCGTTAATGGGAACGGCACCGAATATGACCATCGAGGAAAATTTGTCGGTTGCGTATCTTCGGGCTGGAACACAGCGTCATGAAGTATTCCGCCGTATTTCCAAAAAAGAAAAACAGCTGTTCCGTGAGCAGCTGGCTTTATTGGACATGGGACTGGAAGATCGTATGAAAAATCCGGTTGGTTTATTATCCGGCGGACAAAGACAAGCGTTGACCTTGTTGATGGCGACATTGGTGACTCCAAAGCTTTTATTGTTGGATGAGCATACAGCCGCACTGGATCCGGCTACAGCTGAAAAGGTATTGGCCTTAACGGAGAAGATCGTCCGCGAACGAAAGATTACATGTTTAATGGTGACCCACAACATGCATCAGGCTTTGACGATGGGAAATCGTACCTTGATGATGGATGCGGGACGCATTGTCTTTGATGTCAAAGGAAAAGACAGAGAAGGATTAACCGTGAAGGATCTACTGGAAAAATTTGAACAGAATGCCGGCCAGCAGCTCGATAATGACCGGATCTTGTTGTCAAAAGAATAAAAGTACGCTGAAATGCGTACTTTTTATTGGTTCTGTAATAATTCGATTTCATTAGCTGTCAACGCCCGGTACTGCCCGGTTTCCAAGTCTTCCAATGTGAGAATGGAAAAGGATTCTCTGCGCAGATAGGTAACCGGACAGCCGATGGCTTCAAACATACGCTTGACCTGATGGAACTTTCCTTCGGTAATCGTCAGGTATGCCCGGGTGTCATCGATGGCTTCAAAGACTGCCGGCTGCGTGACAAAGTCCCCTAGATCCATCGGTTGTGAGAATTGGTCTCCGGCATTCGCCGGCAGAGGTTTTTCTACCTCCACATAATATTTCTTTTGCACATGATGCTTGGGCGAAAGCAGACGATGGTTCAAGTCGCCGTCATTGGTGATCAATAACGCACCTTCTGTATCCAGATCCAGACGCCCGACAGGGACCAGATCATGGCGCCAGCTTTCAATCAGATCCATCACGACAGGGTAGCGGTTGTCTGTTATAGCACAGACATACCCTTGGGGTTTGTTTAGTAAGTAATACTCATATTTGATATAAGATATGGGTTGGTCGTCAATATAGACGATGGTATCCTCATCCACGGGATAGCTTCCATCCTTGATAGGTCTGCCATCAATGAGCACAGGGTTTTTCTTTAATGCCTTTTTGATTTCCTTACGGGTGCCAAAGCCCATATCTGCTAAAAATTTATCCAGTCTCATAAGATCCTCCATCCTGCATCCAGCTTGTTCTTGATCATACCTTTGGATGCTTTTCCAAAACCTAACGGATAGCCATCAACACAGACCAATGTCCATCCTTTGATCTTTTTATCGTCAATGGAGATTGTTTCCCCTTTTAAGTATTTCTTTACTCTTTCATCGTTGGATGAAAAAGATACGCTTGTCTTAAATGTATTCGGTGATAAAGCCATGGCCAATGCCTGGCTAGGCTCAAACCGGTTCTTTTTACAATCGCCCAGATACAGACCGGTCCGTAAGAAACGAAGACCTTTACGTTGTACCTCCATATTTGGTATAAAATACAGCTTGTCTTTTATAGTTTCAAAGCTTCCATCGGTCAAAGGAAACTGCATGTCCGGCAATGATTCTTTCAATACAGCCGGCAGGGAAACTCTTTGTTCAGAGCCGGAACCGGATAATGTCCCTTCTTTATGGATCAAGGCTGTAAAATGGCCTTCTCCCTTTACCTTATGCGGATAGATCCGTACACATTCAGTCAATCCGATTCCGTTTTCAAATCCTGGCTGCTCCAATGTCGTTAAGGAAAGTGTAGGATCTTGTTCCAGCAAATATGCGATAACCTCTTCATTTTCTTTCGGACTGAAGGTGCAGGTGGAATACAACAGATCGCCACCGGGCTTCAACATATGAAGGGCGGAATGGACGATTTCCTTTTGTAAGGAACTGTAGGTGTCATTGCTGTCGGCATTCCAATTATTGATCAGAGAGGGATCTTTACGGAACATACCTTCCCCGGAGCAGGGAGCATCGATTAAGATCTTATCAAAATAAGCAGGAAAGCGTTCGGCCAGCTCTTGTGGCGACTGACTGCATACAAAGGTATTGGTAAAACCAAAGCGCTCCAGATTCCGTAATAAAGGTTTACAACGGGATGCACTGATATCATTAGAGACTAAAAGGCCTTTGCCTTGCAGACGAGCAGCCAGTTCAGTGCTTTTTCCACCGGGAGCTGCACAAAGGTCCAGCACCCGATCTCCGGGACGGACCGGCAAGGTGGCAGCCGGAAACATGGCAGAAGGCTCCTGAAGATAATAGAGGCCGGCATAGTAATAAGGGTGTTTGGCAGGATTGACGGCTCCATCGTAATAAAAACCGTTGTCTGTCCATGGAATTGGTGTCAGTGTAAAAGGGGACAAGGCAAGAAAATCCTGTACGGAAATTTTGTGTGTGTTGACACGTAAACCATAGGTTCTAGGTCTTGTGAAGGTATCTATATAATCATCGTATTCATTTCCTAATAAGGATTGCATATTCTTTAAAAAACTGGATGGTAATTGATTCATAGAATTATTGTACCATAAAGATGGTTGTGTACAGGCAGAGTTTGATATAATGGTACAAGAGTTGAAATCAGGTGAATCGTATGCATAAACAATTGGAAATCTATGGAACGATCGGACCTTCCTGCTGTACTCAGGAAGTCATGGAGCAACTGTTCCAAGCCGGAATGACCGGGATGCGTTTAAATTTATCTCATACCAATTTAAAAGACCATCCCAACTGGCTGCAGGCTTTTCATAAAGCCAGTCAACAGGCACAAGGAGAGGTCCAGCTTTTGATCGACATGAAGGGACCGGAGCTGAGGATCGGATCCTTGAAACCGACAGAACTCAATGAGGGAGCCATTGTCGATCTAGATCGTCTGGCCTTTCCTTCCTTTCTATTGGAAACGATGGAAATGGGGCAGAAAATTCTGCTGGATGACGGAAAGATCCTTTTGAAAACATTAGACACCGCTCGAGCCAAAGTCATTCGCGGTGGAACTTTACTGGCACACAAGAGCATCGCGTTAAAAGGAAAGAATATCGAAACGCAGGTTTTAACGGACAGTGATGTACAAAACTTAAAGGAAGCAAAAAAATACGGGGTGACTGGTATTATGCAGCCGTTTGTACGTCGGGCCTCCGACCTTATCTATATCCGGAAAATTTTAGAGAAAGTCGGGGCTTCCGATCTCAAGATTTATGCCAAGATTGAAAACATGCAGGGCTATGAAAACCTGGAAAGCTTGTTTCCGTATTGTGATCAGATCATTATTGCTCGTGGGGATCTAGGCAATGCGGTCGGCCTGACCCGTCTTCCTTCCATCCAGCATTCCATTGAACAACGATGTAAAAAACATGGTATGCCGTATATGGTGGTGACCCAGATGCTGCATTCCATGGAAACCAAAGCCGTTCCGACCCGGGCTGAGGTCAGCGATATTTATGCTGCGGTCTATAACGGGGCATCCAGTATTATGCTGACTGGAGAAACGGCAGCGGGCCGATATCCGGTGGAGGCGATGAAGGTCTTTGTGGAAACCGCAAACTATGCATTCAATGATAGAGAGTCTTGAACCAAAAGACTCTTTTTTTTACAATGAGAATATGGAAAATATAAATTTGATGGAATACATTAAGTGGCGAGGTGATCTGACTTTTGAAGTTTCCGCTTTTAACGAGGTAGATGCTTTGATTTTGTCTCGCTAGTCCTATATTCCCTTCGAAAAGGTCATAAGTACAGAGTTTGATAAAAAAACGGAGATCGGTGCAGCTTGTCATATGATGATGGATCTGCCCGGGCAGAACGATCTATACTTATTAGAAGATGACAAAACATTGATGGAAAAAGTTCTACAGGCAGAACGTTATAAGCATTTAAAAATGATGGGAGCTATTTCACAGATCGACTTGTTGCAGGAAAAGCAGTTTAGCGCCATTACGATTGAATTGGCAACGGATCTTCATTTCATTTCCTTCCGAGGAACGGATAATACCATCGTCGGTTGGAAAGAGGACTTCAATATGGCCTTTATGACACCGGTTCCCAGTCAATTAACAGCGGTTCAATATGTAGAACAAGCTTATGCAGAGCTGCATACTGATATGATTTTGGGTGGGCACTCCAAAGGGGGCAATCTGGCCTTGTTTGCGACAGCCTTTAGCTCGAAGACGATGATCGATCGGATCCGAATCACCTATAATTTTGATGGACCCGGCTTTGAGACCCGCGTTGTGATGCTGCCGGAATATAAAAAAGCAGTTTCCAAAATGCATACATATATCCCGGATACTTCCATCATTGGTCAGATTCTGAATCATACAGAGGAAATAATTATCGTCAAAAGTGTACAAAAGGGGATTTATCAACATGATATCTATTCCTGGCAGGTGGAAGGACCGTGTTTTGTGCGACAAGCGTTGTCGGATGAAAGTGTCTTATTTGACCGAACATTGGAAGAATGGCTGAGCCAGATCGAGCCGGAACAAAGAAAAGATGTGGTGGATGCGGTGTATTCCATGATTGATGACAACCAGGGAAGAACATTGAAAGAGATCAAAGGAAACTGGCAGACCTTGTTCCAAAATATGATATCCAAATATCATAATCTAGATGCGGAGACCAAAAAGAATATCGGGGATTCATTGGGGTCGCTGATCACACGAATGGCATCCAACCAAATTGAATATAAAAAGAACAATCGGACAAAAAAGAGAGGAAACCATGAAAGCCAATGAAATGACCATGAAACAACTGGCTTCGTATATGGATTATTCCATATTGAAACCGGAGTATACCGAAGAGGACATTATTGAAAAAACTAAAATCGGAGTAGCTTTAGGGGTAGCGCAGATCTGTGTCCATCCGGCTTATATTGAGCTGATCGAACCGTATGTACAAGGGACCCAAACCAAAATCGGACCAACAGCGGATTTCCCTTTCGGCAATGGGACCACAGCCATGCGGGTACAACAGATCGAAGAAGTATGCTCCTATCCGAATATCGGGGAAGTGGATATTGTCTGCAATTTCGGTTTATTGCGCTCCGGACAATATGATAAGGTCACAAAGGATTTAAAGGCGTGTGCCGATAAAGCCCATGAAATGGGACATGCGTTGAAGGTAATCCTGGAAACAGACGCATTGACCAAGGACGAAATCATTGCGGGATGTCAATGTGTGATAGAAGCTGGCTGTGACTATGTCAAAACAAGTACCGGGTTTTTGACCGGCCATACATTGGAAGGAGCATCCAATGAAGTGATTGATTTGATCATGAAAGAAGTGCAAGGAAGGATCAAGGTCAAAGGCAGCGGTGTGATCCGCACCCATGCACATTATCTGGAACTGATTGACCGAGGTGTAGACCGATTAGGAATAAATTGCACAAGTGCGAAAAGAGTACTGGGACTGGAGGAATAACTATGAGATTAGCAATTGGAAATGATCATGTATCGGTAGAAATGAAAAAGGAGATCCAGGAATACCTGGAAGGACAGGGCTATACGGTAGTCAATGTGGGAACGGACAGCACGGAACGCTTTGATTATCCGATCAGTGGCTATAAGGTAGGTAAGATGGTGGCAAGCCATCAGGTGGATGCCGGTATCTTAATATGTGGAACCGGTGTTGGTATTTCCCTGGCTGCTAACAAGGTCCATGGGGTACGAGCCTGTGTATGTTCTGAGCCGTATACAGCCACGATGACCAAAAAACACAACAATGCCAATATCATTGCGTTTGGATCGCGTGTGGTCGGATCGGAAATGGCCAAGATGATTGTGGATGCATGGCTTCATACTGAATATGAAGGTGGACGTCATCAAAAGCGTGTCGATATGATTTCCGAAATCGAACAAACGCAGGATCTTTCTTTATAGATTAATCAGAAAGACGGTCAGGATTGGTGAAAATAGATTTTTTGAAGGGATGCAGGCATAGAAGCAAACATCATTTTTATCCTGTCTTTGGCGGAGGTTTTATTATCGTGTAAAACCCATTCTTTTGCGGTATAAATAGCTCCATAACAATAAAGACGAATACTGAAGGATAGCTGGGGTTCGAGAGAATCGACACCCAGTTTTTCTTTTGCGACCGCTGTATAAGCCACAATAAAATATTCGACAAGGTATTCCAGGAAGGAGTTTTGTGAAAAATCTTCATAGGCACGCTTGTAGAATAATAGATCCTTTTTCATCTGCTCCATATGTTGTGCAGCTGAGTCTACGTTGAGGATATCGACATCTTGAAAAGAATGAAAAAAGACCCAGGCAACTAAATCATATTTATCTTTAAAGTGATAATAAAAGGTTGTTCTCTGGATATGTGCTAAGGAACAGATATCGGATGTACGGATTTTGTCAAAAACGCTGTGGGCTTGGAGCTTGAAAAGATGATGAACGAAGGGGCTGACGCTGTCACTTTAAACAAACACTACATGGCTCGTGGTGGATTTTTGAAAGGCATGCGTTTAGGTATTGAGAATGAAGGCATCATCAACAGCTCGCAGGCAATCAATGGTATCACATCCATCAAAACATGCAAAGAAGTTGTTGACGAACTGAATGTATTCTGACGATCCAAGGAAGCATAGATTTTGCGTATATGCTCAATAACTTTACATAAGACAAAGTATAACCTCTAATTCATGACATATTTTTAGAAATAATTGACAATTATTTTTACAAAATATATGATGCAGGGGAAGGATAACATAGGAGGAACTAAGGATGAAAATCGTATTCGGATGTGATCCAAACGCACAGGAATTTAAAGAACATTTAATGGCTTATGTAAAGGAACTGGGTCATGAAGTAGAAGATTATGGATCAGAGGATCCTATTTATGCCAATACCGCAATCAAGGTAGCTGAAGCTGTGGCTGCTAAGAAATTTGATCGTGGTATTATCGTATGTGGTACAGGCATCGGGGTGTCCATTGCTGCCAACAAAGTAAAGGGTGCCTATGCCGCTTGTATTCATGATGTATACCAGGCACAGAGAGCCTGCTTATCCAACAATGCCAACATCATCACAATGGGAAGTCAGGTCATTGGCACAAAGCTGGCGGAATGCATGGTAAAGGAATATCTATCCTGCACCTTTGATCCGAACGGCCGTTCCAAGGATAAGGTACAGAGAATCGTCGATTACGAAAACGAATAAATATAAGAATGGGATTCATCAAGAAGTCAGACCAAATAATAGGGTCAGACTTCTTTTCTTTACGACATTGACTTTATTAATGATAGAATAAGAATATGAATCAACTTCCTGAACATACTGCGTTGAATATACGATCCTTTTCTCATATTTTTGACAATAAAGCAGAAAGCTATAAGCTGTTCTGGTTCCAGTCCTTGTTTCATCAGGTCCTGCAGGGGAAAAGAAGCTTGTCTTTTGAAGAAATCA
This sequence comes from Faecalitalea sp. UBA4312, assembly GCA_002394635.1. Lineage (GTDB taxonomy): Bacteria > Bacillota_I > Bacilli_A > Erysipelotrichales > Erysipelotrichaceae > UBA4312. The sequence goes on along the minus strand of DGUK01000093.1, from coordinate 34,880 downwards.
TTGATGAGATGATTGCGGATGCATGGTATATGGTCAGTGAATACCACTTGAATCTAGGACCGTTTGATAAACTGGAGGAAACGGTCAATTATTTGTCCGGATATTGTCCTTTGATTGCCAGCGAGAAAAAGGAAACGATCTTGCAGATGCTGAAAGAGTCGACGGATCCAAAGCTTCGAAGCTTTAAACGAACTCTTTCTTTAAATGTCCCTTATCGTCTGCAGGCCCCTTTCTTTGTGGACATGAAATGGAATCTCAAAAAACCGGAGCTGATTGCACGGATCAACGGTTCAAAGGGATTGATCTACACCTTTGAAATGTATGATGGATTGAACACAAGAATTGTTGTGGCGGAAGAATGGGCACAATACTTTATGAAGCATCCGATTATTTTGGAGAGCTGGATCGAATATAATATGGTGACGTATCTACAACGAAGAAATCCGTCTACACCGGGCATCATTTATAAGCTGAGACCACCGATCAGCCGCTCGTTAGGAAAAGTACAGAAATACTGGAAACACGTTATGACCTTGGATCCGGTTGTGGAAATCTATGATCATCAACCACTGGATTCTTCGATTTCCATTGACCATTTTGTGCCTTGGTCTTATGTGGCACATGATGAATTCTGGAATCTGCATCCAACGACACGTTCCATCAACAGTGCCAAAGGAAACCAGCTGCCGGAATGGAATACCTATTTTCCCCGGTTTTGCGACTTGCAGTATCGTTCCTATTCACTGATGTGGCAATATGATACGCTCCATCAGGAATTTGAACGCTTAGCCAGAGAACATATCAACAACCTGGACATTAAAGAAAAATTATATCAGCCGGGATTGGATCCCCATACATTTGTGCTTCGGATGAATGATGTGATCTATCCGGTCTATCATGCCGCCATGCAGGCAGGTTTTAGGGTGTGGAATTATGAATCAAACCATTGATTATTACAATAAAAACGCGAAAACATACTTTGAACAAACGGTCACGTTGGATATGGATGAAATCCGTGAGACATTTATGGACCAGGTCTTGTCAGGGGGACGGATCTTGGATGCAGGCTGCGGTTCTGGAAGAGACGCCAAATACTTTTTGGATAACGGGTTTAGCGTGGAAGCTTTTGATGCTTCAAAGCAGATGGTCCGGCTTGCGCGCGCATACACAGGGCTGCCGGTGCAATGTGTTCGTTTTCAGGACCTGGATATAGAGCAAAGATTTGATGGAATCTGGGCTTGTGCTTCCTTGTTGCATGTTCCTAAAGAACAGATGAACGATGTGATCGCAAGGCTGTATCGGGCGTTAAAAGATAACGGGATCCTGTATGCTTCCTTTAAAATAGGGCAAACAGAACGAATAGAAGGCCAGCGGTTTTTCAATGATTATGAAAAGCAGGATATGCATATTTTATTTGCGGCATTTAAGATCCTGGATGTATTTGAAAGCCATGGGAACCAACAAAACTGGATCAATGTCCTGGTACAAAAAAAACAGTCCGAAGACTGTCAATAATTAAAAACCAGTTCTTCCGGAATGTGGGATGTATCATCCCAGTATTCTAGATGTGGCTGACCATTTTCATCAATCGTACATTTGGATACAGAGACGTTTGCCGGAATCATGCGTACCATTTTGTCGGATGGGTTTCCCTTGGCAAAATTTAAAAAGGTTCCGATTGCGAAGGCATGAGAAACCACCACAATTGTTTTACCGGGATATAGTTTGGCTAGCTTTAGAAACGTATCCCGCATCCGGCGATACACGTTCTGAGCATCTTCCCCACCTGGAGCAATCGCCTTGGATGGTTCATGAGCATCGTTCAGTGCATATTCAGGATAAAGCGCATAGATTTCTTCATACGTCTTTCCTTCTGCTTCTCCCTGATTCATTTCCAGAACCCCTTCCTCGATCCGGATTTCTACGTTTTCTTTTCCTTCCAACGCAAATTTCAAGGTCTGTCTGGCTCTCTGTAAAGGAGAGGATACACCTACATCCACCGGAATATCTTGAAAGTATCCGGTCAATAGTGCTCCTTGTTTCAATCCGAATTCACTTAACGGAGAATCCGTTTGTCCTTGCCATCGCTTTTGAGCATTCCATGGTGTCGTTCCATGACGAACGATATAGAAAGTGGTTTTCATGGTCACTCCATATTCGCATGTCGTCCGAACATGGTATCGGAATCCATGCCTCTTCGTTCCATCAGCATCATGATGACAGTATCCATAAATAATCCTTCACTTTGTTCAAACAGGGAACCCATAGGCTGAATGGATGTGATGGCTCCTTGTACAGCGCTCTTTGGACTGACTGCTGGTATTTCCACGACTACATCCGCCATTTTGGCAATCGAGGATTCTGTATTGATGGTAATCAAAGCAACCTTGGCACCTACCTCTCTGGCCTTTGTGGCGTGGTTAACCAGGCTTTTTGTCTCACCGGATCCGCTGCAGATGACCAATACACCATCCTTGGTGATATTCGGTGTACAAGTTTCTCCAACGACATAACTGGCAATTCCCATATGCATCAGGCGCATCGCAAAGCCTCTTACCTGAAAACCGCTTCGTCCGGCACCGGCACAGAAAACTTCTTTGGCTTGATCCACACAATCGGCAAACGCTTCGGCATCGTCCGGGTTGATAGCCTGCAGGGTTTGATTTAACTCCTGTACGATGATTTTTCCATATTCTCTATTATTCATGAAAACCTCCAATGTGTGCCTGGAAGGCTTTGGCTGCCTCTGCCGGGTCTTTTGCCGTACAGATGGCACCGCCGACAACGATGATTTCAGCTCCTTCGGCAACGATGGCATCAATGGTCGATAGCTTCACACCACCGGCCACGGCACTTTTGGCATTCTTGATGACTTTGTTGACCGTCTTCAGATCTTCCAGGGGATCATTTCCCTCCTGCTGGATGTCAAAGGCGGTATGCACACAAATATAATCCACGCCCATGGCATCGATTTCCCGAGCTCTTTGTTCCAGATCTTTGACTCCGATCATATCCACCATGACACGTTTTCCATGGTTTTTGGCCGATTGTACGACACCTTCGATGGTTTCATCATAGGCGACCCCCAACACGGTGACAATATCGGCACCGGCATCAAAGCATTTATCCGCTTCAAATAAACCGGCATCCATGATCTTGGCATCAGCTAAAATTTCAATGTCAGGGAATTGCGATTTTAAGGCTCTTACCGGCACCATTCCTTGTTCGATGATAAAAGGTGTACCGACTTCGGCTACCTGGACAGAGCCTTTGGTCTTATTTAATAAATCAGTACATTGTTCCAATGTCAATGTATCTAATGCAGCTTGTAGTTTCATAGCGTCTCCTTTCTTTTCCCACTTTATTATGAAAGAGCACAAAAAGAAAATCCACCCTTTTTTAAAAGAGGTGGAAGGAAACGTGAATGCCGGATCAGTAATCATTCAGACGATATTCACTGGTCTCGATCAGTTTATTGGCTTCCTCGGTCGTTTGCACACGATCCAGCTTTTCTACAAAGGATGGATCTTTCAGAAGAGCGAGTAAATGAAACAACGCTCGTAAGTGTTTATTTTGATCCACAGCACTCAAGGTAATCACGTATCGGATCGGATCCAATGAACCGGCTTGGAAGCAAACAGGACTTTTTAAACGGATCATGCTCATCCCTGTCTTGAAGCAGCCATCATTTAAACCTGCATGAGGGATTGCGACACCTGGCAGCATCACAAAGTAAGGTCCAAGCTCTTCTGCGTTTTCTATCATGGCCGTAATGTATGATTTTTCAATATAACTGTTTTGTAGTAAAGGAAGGGAAGATTGCCAAATACAGTCTTTCCAGTCTTTACATTCAACATCTAACCGGATGAATCCAGGCGAAAGAAGATGATGAAGATAAGGGGATAATAATTCTGTCTGACTGGATTGCGTTTGATTAAAATAACGACGGATGGCCCGCTTGATTACCGAAAAGACTTCATCCGCATTCGGGGCAACCATGCTGAATATGATCGGACGTAGTAAATCGGTTACGGCAACAGCTGTGATTTCTTTCTCGTTGAGATGCACCGGAAGGTGGTTCATTGAATGCATTTCAGCCAGCTTGTTCCCTAAAAGAATATAATCCTCCTCACTTAAATTTGGCGAAATACAAATGAAGTCAATGGGTGCTTCGTAGATCGGTATCGTAGATATCAGCAAGTCCGCGCTTTTTGGGGTCAGACCTTGGATCTCATGCGAGCTGATAACAGAGATTATATTCAGACTATAATAATTTTTCAGCTTTGCCCGGATCAGCTGGGAAGTACCAATGCCGGCATTACAAACCAGGATGGCATCATATTTTGAACGGTTTGTTTTGAATCTTTCCATGGCCGCACAGAAATGAATGACAATATAAGTCACTTCTATGGAATCCAAAGGACGTTCAAAAAAACTTTCGATAGCGCCTATATGTTGTTCTACGGCTTCGATCACAGTCTGCTGTGTTTCCTGGATGTCCTTTAAGATCGGATTGTTCGGATCCGTTTTAAAGGAATGGTGGTATATCGAGATCAAATGGTTGGAAAGGTTTTCATAGAGCTGATAATCTTTGTCAATCTCCATATTCAATTCCTTGGCCACATCATCGATCAGTTTTCGTGTCCTTACCTGAATGGCAACCGTATCCTTGTCGCTGTTGGTCTTGGATATGTAATGAAAAACATTTTTGATAATATAGGCAAGATGGTTTATTTCGTCCCCGGTTGTGATGATTTCGCAATATTTTGTGATGTACCGCAACAGATCCTGTGCATATTGATATTCTTTTGCGAATATACGCTCCGAATGATCCACATAATGGTTCTGTTTGTTGCGCTCCACCATTAAGGCGAGATAGTTGTGTAATGTTTTGAAGGAATCGTCTGTAAACGCAATTTGGTTTTCGTTCTCTACCTCGGTAATAATGCTTCCTATAATAGGCAGATAGTCATGGTGGATGATCAGTTTCTGTCGGATCAGGTTCTGTAAAGAAGCTACTTCATCATCGGTGGATGCAAGAAGCATGGATAAAAAAGCGTTGCGGATGTCTTGCTCCGAACCATCGATCATCAGTCCCTTATTGGGATAAGACTGTAGTGTTAAAGACATTTCGTTTAAATACTTTCGTATTTCCGGGAGGTCTTTGATCAGCGTTGTTCGACTGACATATAAAATATCGGCTAATTGAGAAATGGTAACATATTGATTCTGAGCGACCAATAATGCCGAAGCAACCGCAACTCGTTCATGTTTTGATAATTTGTACTTATAAAAATCATTGGTTTGGAGATATTTGCGACACATTGAAAAATCATGGTGTACCCGGATATAGCCATCCTTTTCGATCTGAAGGGAAGAATATCCATGGGAGAACAAGAATTCGTTGATTGATTTGATATCGTTTCGTATCGTTCGAATGGATACATCGCATTGAAGGGCTAACGATTTTAATGTGTGATTATTTCCGCTGGCCAAGGTGTTAATAAGATAGATCATTCTTTTATTCATACTTTAATATTAACCTTGTAATAATATTAATTCATACTTAAATTGATAAAAAAGAGTTTGATTAGATAAATAAACAGTAAAATAGTAAAAAATCAATAATACTTGTAGAAAAAAGGTGAATAAAGAACCAAATAATAAATCTTTTGTACCAGTTTGTGAAGAAAAAGAATTAGTGTTTTTTCTTTCACTGGACAGAAGAAGACGTGTCTGTTTTTTGGAAATACGGATTTATATAATGAAATTGTAAATAGAAGCCGGCTGCTTGAATAAACATTGGAGGAAACCATCAAATGAGGGAAGAAAAAATAAAAAAACAAATTGTCCAATATTCGAAAATACTTGACCAGAAAGGACTGGTAAACTCACTGGAAGGAAACCTCTCAATATTAGATCGTGAAACAGGGTTGATGTATATCACACCAACAGGAACGAGAAAAGCATTTCTGACAGAAGATCAGGTTGCGGTGATGAAAGGCGATGAACAAGTTGGGGGAACGAAAAAGCGCTCCAGCGAATACATTCTTCATAAGGTGGCATTGGAAGCCAGACCGGATTGTCATGCGGTCTTGCATGTGCATGCACCGAATATGACGGCGTACGCTTACTGCAACAAAGGAATCAATCTGCGTTGTTCCACAACGTTCTCCATTCTTCATGATGATATTCCATGCATCCCTTATGGGGAACCGGGAGGCTATGGGATTGCGAAAGGGCTGGATAAAGCAATCCAGGGCCACAGCATCGTCCTTTTGGCAAATCATGGGCTGGTTTGTGTCGGCAAAGACTTAGAACAAGCTTGTGCCATTGTGGAAGCGACAGAAGAAGCCCTTAGGATCTATGAAATCGCAAAACATATGGGAGTTTCTGATTTAAATGATGCACAGTTAGAGAGTTTGAAAATTGCGAAGCGGTGAAAGGAGAAAGAGAAACGATGAAAGCTGCATTGATGTATGGACCCAATGATATCCGGATTGAAGATATTGAAACACCAAAGTGTCCTTCGGATGGATTGCTGATCAACGTGCGTGCAATTGGATTATGTGGATCGGATATACGAAATCTGACAACAGATTCTCGACAAGGGAAATATCCTCATATTTTTGGACATGAAATTGTCGGTGAAATTGTTGAGGTAGGAGAAGCTGTCGAAGGTTATGAGAAAAAAGAAAACATTTATGTATATCCTGCTACCCATTGTATGCATTGTGAACATTGTCGATCCGGTCATCATGAGATGTGTGAGGAAGGAAGTAAATATACGGATAGAATGGGAGGATTTGCGGATTACTATGTTGTGACAGGGAAACAACTAGCCAGTGATTCTGTCTTTAAGATTCCGGAGGATAAAGATCTGAAGGCGGCAACATTGGCAGAACCGCTGTCTTCTGTCTATGCATGTCAGGATAATATTCATGTCGGATTTGGAGATACGGTCGTGATCATCGGGGCCGGACCGATCGGTTGTTTTCATATCCAGTTAGCTAGATTGCGCGGGGCTGAAACCATTATCATGGTTGAGCTCAACGAGACCAGACTGGAGCTATCAAAAAGATTCGGAGCGGATTACTACATCAACGGATCCCAGGTAGATGCCGTGGAAGAAGTACTGAAGATAACCGATGGAAAAGGAGCCGACAAGGTAATTTCGGCAAATCCGAGTACACAGGCACAAAATCAGGCCATCTATATGTGCAGAAAGAATGGAATCGTTGTCTGGTTTGGCGGAGTAGCCAAAGGAGCGATGGCACAGATTGATTCCAATCGTGTTCATTATTATGGAATCTGGATCTACGGTCATTTTGGGGCCAATAGTATCCAGGTAGAGCAGGCATTCAAGCTGGCGCTCAGCGAAAAGTTTGATGCATCCAAGTTTATTACACATGTATTGCCATTGAGCAAGATCAACGAAGGTATTCAACTAACAAGATCAGGAGAAGCCATTAAAGTGGTTTTAATACCGAATGAGGAGGTTAACAAGGATCTATTATGAAAAAACCAGTAGAAATTTTAGTCGCATGCGGTAGTGGGATCGCATCCTCTTCCGTTGCTGCTGAAGAAGTAAAAAAGATATGTGGCGAAGCAGGGATTCCGGTCAACGTTCATAAAGGAACAGTACAGACGATTGCTTCAGCTTCAAAGAATATGGATATCATCATGACGACGTCCAATTTCAGAGGGAAGATCGATAAACCGGTTATCAAGGTATTTGGATTGATTTCCGGAATCGGGAAAGACGCTGTTGCGAAAAAAATCATTGATACATGCAATGAAGTGTTAGCAGATAAAGAAGAAGTATAAAAAATCATAAGGGAGAAATAATATGGATGTATTATTAAATTTTATTCAGACACTTTTGAATATGGGTGCTGTTGCTTTGTTACCGGTAATGATCACAATTATTGGCGTCATTTTCCGCATGAAATTTGGAGAAGCGTTAAAAGCCGGTTTATTGGTCGGCATCGGTTTTCAGGGGCTTTCGTTAGTTATTAGTTTATTGTTCACGACCATACAGCCTGCGATTGATTATTATCAAGCAATGGGTGGCGGTTTTACGGTTACGGATATGGGATGGGCAGCTGTTGGTGCTGCTTCCTGGTCGGTTCCATTTGCGCCGATCGTCGTTCCGTTGATCTTCTTGTTAAATATCATCATGATCCGTTTAAAATGGACCCGGGTCATGAATGTGGATATCTGGAACTTTATCCATATGTTGATTCCTGGAGCTCTGGCATATGCGATCTTTAGAAGCTTATGGGTAGGAATTCTGATTACGTTGGTCATGTCAGTGATCGCAATCAAATTTGGGGAGATCGTTTCAAACGACTGGCAGGAGTACTATGGATTGGATGGGACAACGTGTAGTACTGCTTCCTTTGTGTTGATGTATCCGATCTTCCGTGCCCTGGATAAGCTGTATGATCATATTCCGGGTTTAAATAAAGTGAATGTTGATGTGGATCATCTGTCACAGAGGCTAGGTGTTTTTGGTGAAACAAGCTTTATCGGTGTTATCGTCGGCGTGATTCTTGGCTTATTAACAAAGCAGCCGATTACTTCTATCTTTATTATGGCCATCGGTTTTGCGTCTGTATTGGTACTGATTCCTCGTATGGTTGCGGTCATGATGGAAGGAATTACCCCGATCGGCAATGCAGCGAATGAATTTATGAAACGCTGGATCGGCGAAGATGCACAACTGTTGATCGGTATGGATGTCTGTTTGGGTCTGGGTGATCCGACATGTATTGTGGCTACAGCCCTTATGATTCCATTTACGATCTTATGTGCATGGATCGTTCCGAACATGAACTATTTCCCTGTGGGGATCCTGAGCGTTGTATGTTATACAACGGTCATGCCGACCTTGGCACACAAAGGAAACTTTGTCAGAACGATCATCAGCTGTTGTATTATGATCTATCTGGTAGCCTGGGCAACCAATGTATTTGCGCCGGAAGCGACAATGATGGTGCAGACAACGGGTATCGAAGTGCAAGGAACGGTAACGGATTCATTCTTCGGATACAATTTAATGAACGTGTTGTTAGAGTTCATTCATCATTTCTTTATGGCTTAAGGACATAACGATGAAATACTATGCAATCCAAGGGTGTCCTAAAAACGATGAAGAAGCGATTGCTTTATGTGCGGACAAGCTTTTTCAAGAAGGCTGCGTGACGGATCAATTTTCAGATAATTGTATAAAAAGAGAAAGACTTTATCCGACAGGTATGCCCAGTCAGCTTCCTGTTGCCATGCCGCATTCAGAGAGCTCGGGTGTAATCGAAGATGCCATATGTCTTTTGATCCTTGAAAAGCCGGTGGATTTTCGCAGGATTGATGATGATGAGCAGCAGATCCATGCCCAGATGGTTTTCAATCTAGCTGTAAAAGATCCTGCCCGACATATGGCCGTATTACAGAATCTGATGAAGATGTTTTATGACACAGAAACACTTAAAACGCTTTATAACTCGCCATTAAATACATTGCCAGGCCAACTGGCTGCATTGTTAGATGTAAAAGTAAATGGATGATCACGGAAAGTCGCATGCAAATGTGGCTTTCTGTCTTTGGAAAGACCTATGAAGAAAAATGAATATGAATATATAAATAACAAAGAGCTGGTTCGTGAAACGATCCAAGCGATGCACCAGGAGAATGTCATTCCCGTGTTTGTATTGGTCGGTATTACATTGGTGATGTCCATCCATACAAAAGAAATAATATGGCTTATTACCTCTGTTTTATTGTTGCTGGGGATAGGGTATTCTTCAAAGCCCATGATCATTCGGCGACGGATCCACATGTATCAGAGAAAATATGGTACGGTTCAGGTGAAGATCAAAGTGAAGCTCAGTGACAAAATTGAATATGAAGTGAATAGAGATCGCATGGCATTTGAGTATGCACACATCCGAAAAGTCATTGAAACAGATCATTTGATCATCTTGGTCCATCCAAAAGAATTGATATCGATTCATAAAGGATCTTTAAAAGATGTAGAGGAAACAAGAAAGTTTATACAAGAAAGAATAATAAAGAAAGGATCATACGATGCAGGTAGATATCGAAAGAATTAGACAATTGTGCGATCTGGAACGTAATCAGAGAATCTTTGTCGACGATATGATGATCGAGCAGAACGCACTGGATAAACTGGCATACATCATGAAAACGTACTATAGCCGGTTTCATCATATTGTGATGATCTGTGATGAAAATACATACGAAGCTGCCGGAAAAAAAGCGATGGAACAATTACCGGATATGGGATTGATCATATTAGATCCCACCGGGCTCCATGCCGATGAACACGGTGTACAGGCAGCCGAAAAACAGCTCAGACACTTTGATGAGATAGATTTTCTGATTGCGTGTGGTTCCGGAACGATTCATGATATCACCCGATACCATGCGTATCAAAAAAAGATTGATTTCTTATCCATTCCTACGGCAGCCAGTGTGGACGGGTATGTATCTACAATGGCAGCCATGACATGGAAGGGAATGAAGAAGACGTTTACGGCTGTCAGTCCTGTCTTTGTCCTGGCCGATACAACAGTCTTTTCGCATGCGCCTTCACGGTTGACGGCCAGTGGTGTAGGGGATCTGATGGGAAAATATACAGCTTTATGTGACTGGCGGATTGCTTCTGCCATTACCGGAGAATACATCTCAGAGCCTATTGTAAACTGGGAATACGAGATCTTAGAGCAGCTGGTGTCAAATCTTGATGGGTTGCAGAACCATGACATCAAAGCGTATGAGAATTTGATTTATGGTCTCTTGTTAAGTGGATTAGCTATGCAGATCATTACATATTCGCGACCTGCTTCCGGTTGTGAGCATCATTGCTCGCATTTATGGGAAGAAGCGGCCATCAATGAACCGATTGACTATTATCATGGGGAAAAAGTAGGTGTTGGAATGATTCTTTGTGCCGAGGTATATAAAAAGGCCTTGGAACGATTGAAGACGAAGGCATATACAGTCCAAGACCATGTGGAGGTGGAGACGGAACTGATCTGTCAGTGTTTCCAAAATCCGGTTTTACAGGAAGAGATCCTGAAGGAGAATACACCGAACATTCTGCAGGATGTCAATGGACAAATGTTGAAAGAGAAAGAAGCCGAGATCATTCAAATATTAGAAGAGCTGCCGACATCGCAGGAAATGACGCAATGGATGAAAAAAGTAAATGGGGCTACAAACTTATCGGAGATTGATCTGGATGAAAATCTCAAATCATTAACATTACGGGTATCTCCGTATGTTCGAAAGCGAATTACATTCATGCGTCTTATAAAGTTTTATAGTTTTTATGAGGAGATCATTGCCTGATATTTGTTCGATCATTCCACAATCTTGTATAAGTTTTCCACCTTTTTGATTCATATAGCTTCGCTAAATATAATAAGCAGTGGAGGTGTTACTATGAATGAAAAAGTTATGCAGAAATTGAGCTATGGTTTGTTTATCTGTACCGCAAAAGATGGTGATAAAGATAATGGGTGTATTATCAATACAGTGACACAGGTAGCAAGCTCTCCCAATCGGATCTCCATATCCGTCAATAAATTAAACTATACACATGATATGATCTTAAAAACAGGAGCATTTAATGTTTCCATACTATCGGAACAAGCTACGTTTGAAACCTTTCAACACTATGGCTTTCAAAGTGGCAAAGACGTAGATAAGATGATCGGTATTGAATACCAGAGAGCTGACAATGGGATCGTTTATATCCGAAATCAGACCAATGCGTATATATCCGGAAAGGTCATCCAGTCCATTGATCTAGGAAGCCATACTTTGTTTATAGCGGATGTCGTGGATGGAGAAATATTCAATGAAGAACCTTCGGTTACCTATGCGTATTACTTTGCTCACATTAAGCCGAAACCGAAGAAAACATCGAAAAAGGGATGGATCTGTACCATTTGCGGATATATTTATGAGGGAGAGGTCTTACCGGATGATTTCATATGTCCGATCTGCAAACATCCGGCCAGTGATTTCAAACCAATCGAATAAAAAAATGGTCTTTTGACCATTTTTTATATTTCTTTATTTAATAGCTTGTTCAGCCAGACCATGTAACCTTCTTCCTTGATTGGTGGTAACAAAAGGTCACATACAGCCTGGCAGGCTGGGTTGGAATCTTGTAGTGTGACCCCAAAATGAGCTTTTCGGATACTGTCAACATCACTGAGACCATCCCCGATGACGGTTGTATCTTTCCATGTACATCCAATGTGTTCCAAAATTCTTTCTACAGCTTTATCCTTGCTCGAACGGCGGTCGATGATATCATATAAGGTTGGGATCCCTCCGGAAATAAACATTTGGGTATGGTCAATCAGCCATTGGTTGACTTGTTCCTTTGTCTTTTTCAGCGTATCCGGATCCTGGGCGATCGCACACTTGATGACCGGCTTGATTAAATGATTTTCCGGATGCTCGGTAATCAGATAATCGAGATTACAGTTGAAGTGATCCAACGCAAAACCTTCGGTATAGTCGGCTACAACCATGTAACCAGGTTGATAAAAGGCGGGCTCCAGATTTAAAGACTGACAATAGTGCCAGAAGTTCATGACATCTTCTTTTGGAATCTCGTACTGGAAGATAACTTCGTTCGTTTTGGCATTTACGGCATGGCAACCATTGCTGGAAATGATGTAACCACCAAATTGATCCAGATGGATCATACGCGCAATATCGATGACACCCTCATAAACACGGGCGGAATTTAAAAGGATCGTATACCCCATTTCCTGTAGCTGGATCATGGCATCGATTACTTTTTGATCCAGTTTGTTTCCGTCTCCGATCGGCATTAAAGACCCGTCAATATCACTGACGATCACTTTCATATACATCCCTCCAATTTCGATATCACGATATCAAAGATAGAAAAGAGAAGTCAATAAAAAATTAGAAATCAAAAGGCTTAATATATGCTTAACTAAATAATTTTTATTTTTCCTTAAAATATGCTAGATTGTAAGCAAATATTTATAAGGAAGAGAGAAAAATGGATAAGAACAGAAGTAAGTTTTCAGGGAAGATCGGATTTGTATTATCAGCGGCCGGGTCTGCGGTCGGTTTAGGAAACATCTGGCGATTTCCCTATTTGGCTGCCAAATACGGTGGCGGAATTTTTTTGTTGGTGTACCTGGTATTGGTACTTACCTTTGGCTATGCGATGATCATTGCGGAGACGGCGTTAGGACGAATGACACAGAAAAGTCCGGTCAGCGCTTTTCAAAGATTCGGAAACCGAGTATGGATGAAGATAGGCGGCTGGATCAATGCGATCGTTCCGATCCTGATCGTACCGTATTATTCGGTGATTGGCGGCTGGGTTTGTAAATATTTGTTTGAGTATATCCGAGGCAGTGAAATGACCCTTGCCCAGGATGGATATTTTGGTGGATTTATTTCTAATGGAGGATCGGTTGAATTCTGGTTTTTGGTATTTACGTTTGTGACCTTGGCCATTATTTATATGGGAGTGGAAAACGGAATTGAAAGAGTCTCCCGTTTAATGATGCCGGTCCTGGTTGTTCTGGCTGTTGTGATCGCGGTTTATTCAGTGACCCGGCCGGGCGCAATCGAAGGGGTGAAATACTTTCTAATTCCGGATTTCAGTCGCTTTTCATTGATGACGGTCGTATCTGCCATGGGGCAGATGTTCTACTCATTATCCATTGCGATGGGAATTCTGGTAACTTTTGGCTCGTATATGAAAAAGGATGTACATATTGAAGAAGCCACAACGAATGTTGAATTCTTTGATACGATTATTGCAGTCTTAGCAGGTTTGATGATCATCCCGGCTGTCTTTGCGTTTTCTAACGGGGATGCATCCACATTGAATGCCGGACCATCTTTGATGTTCATAACCCTGCCGAAAGTATTCTCCAGCATGGGACTGGGTACCATTGCCGGCATCCTGTTCTTTTTGCTTGTATTGTTTGCGGCTTTGACCAGTTCGATTGCGTTAAGTGAGAGTGCTGTATCGACGTTTGAGGATGAATTGGGATGGTCCCGTAAAAAGAGTACTATATTGATGGCAGTGATCATGGTGGTCTTAGGTACGTTATCTTCCCTGGGATATGGTCCTTTATCTTTCATCACAATTATCGGTATGCCGTTCCTGGACTTCTTTGATTTTTTGACCAATTCCATCATGATGCCGATTGCCGCCTTCCTGACCTGTATGCTGGTGGTGTATGTGATTGGCCTGGATAAGATGAAACAGGAAATCTGTCTGGATGGGGCTACCTTTAAAAGGGAAAAGATCTTTAATTTCATGATGCGGTATTTATGCCCGTTCTTCGTCATCGTCATCTTGATTTCCTCGGTTTTAAATGTATTGGGTATCATATCTATGTAGAGACAAGTAAGTCTCTGCATTTTTTATTTGGATATGTAAAAAAGGCATACGAGGAAATAAAACAGTGCTATAATAATGTTTAATATCAGGTTTATGAAATGGAGGAGATTATGAGCAATTATTCAATTAACACAAAGTGCGTACAAGGAGGATATACACCGGGTAACGGGGAACCTAGACAGATCCCGATCATTCAATCGACGACATTTAAATATGATACCAGTGAGGATATGGGAAAGCTGTTCGATCTGGAGGCCAGCGGATATTTCTATACACGTTTACAGAATCCGACCAATGATATGGTGGCAGCCAAGATTGCGGAGCTTGAAGGAGGAACGGCAGCCATGCTGACATCTTCCGGTCAGGCAGCCAATTTCTTCGCGTTGTTTAATATTTGTCAGTGTGGGGATCATATTGTGTCGAGTTCTTCTATTTATGGGGGTACCTTTAATCTGATTGCGGTAACTATGGCGAAAATGGGAATCACGGCTACATTTATATCACCGGATTGTTCGGAAGAAGAACTGGAAGCCGCATTCCAGGAAAACACAAAAGCCGTCTTTGGGGAAACGATTGCCAATCCGGCTTTGACTGTATTGGACATTGAAAAATTCGCCAAGGCAGCACATGCGCATGGGGTTCCGTTTATCATCGATAATACATTTCCGACACCGGTCAACTGCCGTCCGATCGAGTGGGGAGCTGATATCGTTACGCATTCCACTACTAAATATATGGATGGCCATGGTGTTGGCGTAGGTGGCGCAATCGTTGATTCCGGTCGTTTTGACTGGATGGCGCATGCCGATAAATTCCCGGGTCTATGTACACCGGATGAATCGTATCATGGCATTACATATGCAGAAAAATTTGGCAAGGAAGGTGCCTTTATTACAAAGTGCACAGCGCAGCTGATGCGTGACTTCGGTTCGATCCAGTCACCGCAGAATGCATTTTATCTAAATTTAGGTCTGGAGTCCTTACATGTTCGGATGGCCCGTCACGTTGAAAACGGACAGGCAGTAGCTGAATTTCTGCAGGCACATCCGAAGGTGACAAAGGTAAACTATTCCGGATTGCCTGGGGATGCGTATTATGATGTGGCACAAAAATATCTGCCGAATGGTGGTTGTGGTGTCGTTTCCTTCGAACTGAAAGGGGGAAGAAGTGCTGCTGAAGAATTTATGAAGCATTTGAAGCTGGCAGCCATCGAAACCCATGTGGCTGATGCACGGACATGTTGTTTGAATCCGGCCACTTCGACACATCGACAGATGACGGATGAGCAGCTGGAACAGGCAGGCATTCCGGCCGGATTGATCCGTATGTCATGTGGACTGGAAGATAAAGCAGACTTGATTGCCGATCTGGCACAGGCGCTGGATTCTATCGAATAAAATGAATGGAGGCTCAATGAGCCCCCATCTTTTTTGTGGCACGTTTCAGATTGTTTTTCAGCTGACAGCTTTTGTCTTTACAATGTCGGCACTGCAGGATCTTATTCGATCCTTCCCAAAAGCGTTCCGGGTGTTTCGCATAGATCATTTCCCAATGGATCAGAACAACAACGGACATAAAGAACAGGCTCCAGCTGAAGAAGTTTCGGATAAACAGCATCGGTGTAAACATCATAAAGTGGCCCCAGTCATAAATCCGGCAGTTCACACAGCATTTGTTCTTCATGATAAGGGTCTGAAAGGGACAGAACAATAAAATGCAGATATAATCGCTTAAAAAATAGAAACATGTCAACAAGATCAGTTCGGCATCTCCAATGATGTGAAACAGATACAATAAGCCAAAGCATGCGTTAAAACAGAGCCATAACAGCATGACATCCCATGCTCGTGTGTTCTGCCGTTGGACATATTGCAGCAGGCGATAGTCGGAATACCCTTCGTTCTGTACATAGGTCTCCTTCCGGGATTTACGGGCTCCCATCGTGAGGGTCTTTAACGGAATCAAATGAGTGACCATGATTCCCATCAATAAAACCCATAGTAAATGCAGTAAGTTTACGCCGGAAACGATGGGCTGTGTCATTAGCCGGATCAAGGTTTTCCGGTCGGCCAGATAGGTCAGAAGGATGGCTATAAAGATAGAAATGCGAAGGAGAAAATTCACAATGTATCTTTTTAACATAGGCGTAAAAGTAATTGGTTTCATCTATTTTATGATATCATTGAAATATCGAATGAGGTGAAAAAATATGGAATCTTTACAGGATCTGGTGAGAAAATACTATATGGAACAGGGATACAATTGTGCGGAAACTCTGATCCATGCGGGGAATGAATATTACAACTTGCATCTACATGAGGACGATATGAAAATGATGGCCGGATTTGGCGGTGGCATGTTTGTCGGAAGCACATGTGGTGCCTTGGTCGGCAGTGTGGCAACGATCTCTAAGTTGGTCATCAAGACCAAAGCCCATGACCAGATGCAGGATATCCGTCCGGTCGTGGTACGTTGTAATCAGCATTTCCGGGAAGTGTTAGGAGCGACGGATTGTGCCCATGTTAAGGCCCGACATCACAGTAAAGAAGTCCGCTGTCTGAATACCTGCCTGCTGGCTTCGCAGGTCTTGGAGGATGTTTTAAAGGAATTCGATATTGTTCAGTAATATGCAAAAATCTATAATTGAGGAATAAGGAGGGGTGTATATGGCAATTTTTAAATTAAAACCGGCATTGAAAGATTACTTGTGGGGTGGTACGCGGTTGAAAGAAGAGTATGGGAAAGAAACCGATATGGATATCGTAGCTGAGAGCTGGGAACTTTCCACACACCCGGACGGGCTTTCTGTCATTGATTCCGGCCCTTACAAAGGCGTTACGTTACGTGACTTTATCAAAATCAACGGTACCAACTGTTTGGGTGTGGAGGGAAAAGCCTTTGAGGATTTCCCTGTTCTGATCAAGTTTATCGATGCCAAACAACCATTGTCGATCCAGGTTCATCCGGATGATGAATATGCGATGATCCATGAAAATGAATATGGCAAGACGGAAATGTGGTTCATTCTGGATGCACAGCCGGATTCCTACTTGTATTTTGGAACCAACCGTTCGTTGACCAAGGATGAATTCCGTGAACATATTGAAAATGGTACGGTTCTGGATGTGCTAAAGAAAGTACCGGTCAAAAAAGGAGAGGTATTCTTTATTCCGGCCGGAACGATCCATGCGATCGGACCGGGAATCCAGATCTGTGAGATCCAACAAAACTCCAATTCCACCTATCGTATTTACGACTATGGACGTCTGGGCAAAGATGGAAAACCAAGAGAACTGCATGTGGATAAAGCCATTGATGTAGCGAATCTGGAACCCATTGATTCGGATTTCCAGCCTTGCGGACCGACCGTACAGTATGGGGATCTCTCCATTATGCGCATGGCGTACTCCAAATATTTCTCAACGTATGTATGCGTGTTGATGGGGTCTACCGATTTCAGCATCGGATTTGACAGCTTTGGCTGTCTGGTGGTTGTCGATGGACATGCCGAACTGGAGTGCCAGGGACAGGAAATCAAAGCGGAAAAAGGCGATACGGTCTTTATTACGGCCAACAGCCGAAGCATTCGTATCAAAGGCTCTGCCCGTTTTATCTATACACGTGTATAAGCACAAAACCGTGGAAAAACCACGGTTTTTATTTGAGTCGTTTCTGAAAGGTCTTTAAGAATCGAATGGTGCATTGGTCCGGTAAAAAGCGAACGGCGGTACGAGCACATTGAAACAGAGTTCCCGGTATAATGACCAGCTTTTCCGCCTGTAAGCCGACATAGGCCTCGGCCGCTACCTTTTTGGAATTCATACAGAAGATGCTGTCTTTTCTTCCTGCATGGGCGTTCCAGTTGGTTTTGACAGGCCCCGGACAGAGAACGGATACATGGACCCCATGATCCATCAGTTCTCCATACAACGTTTCCGATAAGAAGTAATCATAGGATTTGCTCGGACCATAGAGATTCAGACCGGGATTGGCAACAAACGAGCTCATGGAGGCGACATTTAAGATCTTTCCGGTTTTACGTTCAGCCATGTCTTTGCCGAATAAACGACATAACATCGTCACGCTGACAATATTGAGGTTGATCAATTCTTCCAGAGTTTCCGGACTGACATGGATCAGTTGGGCGGCAACACCGGCCCCGGCATTATTGACGAGCTGGTCTACCTGGATACCGGCTTTGGTGATATCTTCATACAGCTGTCGGGCCCCGTTGGCTGAAGACAAATCAGCACAGAATACATATGTTCGGATCGGATAGTTCTTTTCCAGATCTTTGGCGATTTCTTGCAGCTTGTCCTTACGTCGGCTGCTTAATATCACATTGAATCCATGTTTGGCAAATTCATAAGCCAGATCTTTACCGATACCACTGGAAGCCCCGGTGATCAATACGGTCTGCCCGGTTTTTGTTCTTTGTTGGATCTGTGCGGTTTTATAGGCATTATAAAATGAATAACCGGTCATACCGATTGTCAGTAAAGTAGATTTTTTCATAGGCACCTCCTGTTTCTCATGGAAGATTCGCACAACTTATGATTAAATTATAGTATGAGCCAAAGAAAACGAAAACGAAAACTTCGCTGGGGACGTATTCTTATTTTGTTTCTTATCCTTTGCGGGCTGATTATCGGAGGGGTTCGCCTGGGAATTTATGGATATGATGCCTTGTTCAGCTATAAAGGATATTATGCAGAAAATTTCCGGATGAGAAACCAGTACATGAAATATAAAGATGACCGATATACCAGTGTTGTCGGTATCGATGTATCAAGCCATCAAGGAGAAATTGCCTGGGATCAGGTTGCCTATGATGAAAATATCTCCTTTGTGATGGTCCGATGCGGATTTCGTGGGGCGACGGATGGCAATCTTTATATGGATGATTATTTCTCCTATAATATGTCCAATGCTTCTTACCAGGGGCTGGATACAGGGGTATATTTCTATTCCACGGCTGTTTCCAAACAGGAAGCAAAAGAGGAAGCGGAATTTGTTTTATCGTTGATCCAATACTACAATGTGACGTTCCCGGTTGCTTTTGATATGGAGATTTATGAGCATGAAGACGGAAGGGTAAATGCTTTGACAAAGGAGCAGACCACAGAAATTGCTCTGGCATTCTGCAAAGAGATTGAAAAAGAAGGATATACACCGATGATCTACGGAAATCTGGACTGGCTGGAAAATCATCTGGATATGGAGCAGATCCCCTATCCTGTCTGGTATGCAGCCTACCAGAAACAGCCGGCGATCCTGGAAGGGTTTCAGATGTGGCAGTATACCAATCAAGGAAAAATATCCGGTATTTCTACCATTGTAGATCTGAATGTGTTTATAAAAGAAAAAGACAGTGATCAATCTGAGTGAGATCGAACACTGTTTTTTATATATTGGATCACAAAACATAAGCCTCCCAGCAGTGCAAAGAACCACGATGTTCTGGAATCAAATGCCAGATCGAAGCCCTCGTTGACGGAAACCGGCAGATAGGGAAGAATGAACCAGTTTAAGAAATAGATGGCGGTAGCCATGAATAAGTTCACAAACAGACTTTTTGTTATATGGCCGGGCGTAAACAAGGATACAGCCATGGCCGTAGCAACAATGTAGGGAACATGGAGATAGGTCATGATGATCTGTACAAGCCATGGCAAAAACAACAACTGCAGGCAGAGACTGATCAATACGAATTTTGGTTTGAGAAAGGCAGAAGCCAGAAAGGAAACCTTTAAACAGAGGACCATTACCAGAAAAGCCAGTCCGAACCAATGGATCAGAACATAAGGCTGGGTTGTATACATATAGGGAGCTTTTAATAGAATCAGAAGAGCAGCGATCATCATGCAGATCAATATTACCTTCCACATAAGAGATCCTGTCTCCTGAATTGTCCGTATCATGCGTTTCATATCGAGAATACTAATCCTTTTTGTAGGATTCGTCAAGAATTGATAGTATACTAATATTAGAAAGAAAAGTATAAATTAAGGAGGAAACAACCATGAAAAAAGCATTGGTTAGTCTTCTGTGCCTGTTTACGGTGTGTATTACGTGCTTTGCGTTTATTCATCGTCGTGTCATCCGTGCCTATATCAAGAAGGAAACGTTGCCGGAACCACCGGAATGGCACAAGAAGTTTTTTTGCCATAATAGCGAAGAATAAAGAAGCTTTCATCGAGAAAGCTTTTTTTTCAGGTTCTTGATACTTACAGAGGACAGAAAAAACGCAAAAAAAGAAAGAGACCAATACATCGATCACTTTAAATCATCTCGCTTAAACAGCGATGATCATGACGGCCGGATCTGTAACCTTTTATTATGACAACGGGGAAGATAAGCTCTTTTTTCTTTGGTTTACAAAAAGAAAAGAAGTGAATAAAATAGAGGAAAAGGAATGACTAATATGAAAGAATTTCGAAACAAGCAAATGAAAAAAGCAATGCAGGCATTGCGAAAAGATGAAAACCCGATAACCATTGAAAACATGAAGAACGTGTTGGTTACGACACGTTTGCTTGTTCCGGCACAATGGGATAAAGAACCGAAAATGGTCAATAAACAAACGGTATTTGATCCGGATACCCAGTTTCAGCTGATGGTAATTACCGACAAGGAGGGAAACTGCTATTATCCGATGTTTACCGATATGGATGAATTGTTGAAATGGGATACGGAAAGAAATGTACAGTCTCTGGTACTGACCTTTGATCAATACGTACCATTTATTGAAATGTCCAAGGATTCCATCTATGGAATCGTGATCAATCCTTACAGCGAAAGTATTCCACTAAGCTGTCAGTATATCCTGGATATGCAGAAAGAAAGAATGGAGAACCTGACCAAGGATTCCATCGAGGATGATTCGGATTTAAGAGATCCGGTGGCAAATATTACAGATATGAAAAATTGTTTATGTGCACTAGGAGAAAAGTATACCGAAATCCAGTCTATTTATGTCAAAGAAAGACTGGTAAAGAACCAACCAAGTCATTGGTTTGTGGTAGTGGATATGAACCCGGAGAACCCGAAGCTGTTTCAGATTCTCGGTGAAGCATGTCGTAGCGTCTCCAAAGGAAAGGGAATCGAATTCTTGTTTGGAAATACACCGTTGGGCAAACAGATCATGGCTAACAACGAGCCGGTATATAAAGCAGTATGACGATCGCTGAAATAATGGCAAAAATGATCCGGATGGCGGATGGCAACATTCACGATATTGACCATTTTATCCGTGTGTGGACGTATGCCAAAACCATCGGAGAACTGGAACATCTGGATGCTGCAACGCAGTTTATTTTAGAAGCAGCGGCGATTACCCATGATATAGCGTATCCTCTATGTCGAAAGAAATACGGAAATATCAATGGAAAACTGCAGGAAAAAGAAGGTGTGGTTTTGGTGGAATCCTTTTTTGCGGATACAGATTGTACGAGAGAACAAATAGAGCGAGTGAAATACCTGGTGGGGCATCATCATACATTAAAGGAAATTGACGGCCTGGATTATCAGATCCTGATCGAAGCGGACTATATAGCCAATGTCCTGGAGAAAGGGTATTCAAAAAAGAATATAGAAAACTTTATGAAAGTATTTGTACGTACAAAAGCCGGAAAACAGCTGATGAACGATGTGTTTAAAAAGACTTTAGATCCTGACGGATGCCGTTAGGATTTTTTTAGGGAGGAATGTGTATGTTAAATGTGTTTCAAGAGTACCAGAGCAAGCTGGTCAGCCCACAGCAAGCCGTGAAAGTCGTAAAAAGCGGAGATTGGGTGGACTATACTACCAATGTATGTTTTCCTACATTACTGGATGCAGCTCTGGCGGAAAGAAAAGATGAGCTGAAGGATGTGAAGATCCGGGGGAATCTTAGTTTTGGGCCGATACAGACTGTGGAGTGTGACCCGAAGCGGGAACACTTCATCTATAACAGCTGGCATTGTTCGGCGTATGAAAGAAAACTATGTGACCAAGGACTTTGTAACTATATTCCTATGATCTTTCGAAATGTTGTGCCATACTATCGTCATTTTCTGACTGTCAATGTAGCCATGATGTGTGTGACACCGATGGATAAACACGGATATTTCAACTTATCGTGTGCGGCCGGGATTGCTAAGGGGATCCTGGATAAAGCAGATGTGGTGATCCTGGAAGTCAATGAACAGCTGCCACGGATCTTAGGGGGCTTTGATGAGTGTATTCATATTTCTGAAGTGGATTATGTAGTGGAAGGACCGCATGGACCATTACCTGAATTTCCTATCTCGGAGCCAACGAAAGAAGATATACAGATTGCCAAAACCATTCTTCCATATATCAAGGATGGAGCGACGATCCAGCTGGGAATCGGAAGTATGCCTAATGTGGTCGGACAGCTGCTGGCAAAATCCGATCTGAAGGATCTTGGTATGCATACAGAGCTTTGCGGGGATGCATATTATGAATTGTACAAAGCCGGAAAGCTGACAAACCGAAAAAAGACATCCCAGCCTGGCAAAGGGGTCACTGGTATCGTATTCGGATCCCATTCTCTTTATGAATGGGTAGATCAGAATCCTGGTGTGGCCATTGAACCGCTGGAATACGTCAATGCGGCAGAGACCATTGCCAAGCAGGAAAATATGGTCTCGATCAACAACTGTATTGCGGTCGATCTGTACGGACAGACCAGTGCAGAAAGTGCGGGTTTTCGCCACATCAGCGGCACAGGAGGCCAACTGGACTATCTGACCGGGGCTGCCATGAGCAAAGGCGGGAAAGCCTTTGTGTGTATGACTTCAACCTATACGGATAAACAAGGGCAACGCCATTCTCGTATCGTGCCCGGCTTTCATGGAGATATCATCACGATCCCTCGCAGCCAGGGCCATTTCATCGTTACGGAATATGGAGCCGTCAACCTGGCAGGACGTTCTACTTGGGAACGAGCGGAATTGCTGATTTCCATTGCTCATCCGGATTATCGTCAATCCTTGCTGGAAGCTGCCAAAAAACAGAAAATATGGATATAAAAAGGAGACCACTGGTCTCCTTTGTCTTATTCAATGGAAATAACTTTTTTTGTTTCTTCGATCTTACGTGCTTCCGTAGGTAATGTGATAAACAATTCACCATTTTCAAAATGGGCTTTGATATCCTCTTCTTTGTACCCGTCGCCTACATAGAAGCTTCTGGATGCGCTGCCGGAATAACGCTCCTGACGGATCATGCGTCCGCTTTCGTCCTTCTCTTCTTTGTTTGTGTTACGTGTTGCGGTCACTTTCAAATAACCTTGGGACAATTCAATCTGAATGTCTTCCTTGTTGCAGCCAGGTACCTCCATGCTCAACTGATAACTTCCGTCTTTTTCACGGATATCCGTTTTTAATAAACCGGTTGACTGGCTTGTAAAGCTGTCATTGAAAAAATCATCGAACAAACGTCCAAATCCTGGATAGTATTTCATAATATATTCCTCCTTATTCGATTGAGATCATCTTTTTTGTTTCTTCAATTTTTCTGGCTTCTGTCGGTAACGTAATAATCAATTCTCCATTGTTGAAAGAAGCCTTAATATCTTCTTCTTTATATCCATCTCCGATATAGAAGCTTCTTGAACAACTGCCGGAATAACGTTCCTGGCGGATCAGTTTTCCACTCTCATCTTTTTCTTCTTCTGTGTTGGTCCGTGATGCTTTGATATTCAGATAACCTTGTGATAATTCAATATGGATATCTTCTTTCTTAAAGCCTGGAACTTCCATATTAAGCTCATAGTTCCCATTTGCTTCACGAATATCGGTCTTTAACAGGCCTGCCTGAGAAACCCCGAAGTTACTGTTAAAGAAATCATCAAATAGATGAGCAAATCCTGGATATTGTTTCATATCTGACACCTCCTGTTAGTTAGCACTCTATCTTTCTAACTGCTAACATTATATCGCATTTATTAGCAGTGTCAACCCCTAAGTGCTAAATTTTTTAAAAAATGGAGAATATGGGTATTCATTTTCTTAGATAGACAATAAGGGTACTCCCATTTATATATACTTGTATTATTGGGAATTGAGAATGAGAATGTCGATTTCTGGACCGGATCTTTCTCTTTTATTGACGAAGAGATTCAAGGATATGTAAGATGAAATTGAATAGATGGGTATATCCAGGAAAGGAGAAAAAATGAATTTTCAAAAGTTGCTGCAACCTGGATCCATCGGTCACATGAACCTGAAAAACCGATTTGTCGTTCCTCCGATGGGAACGAATTTCGGAAATTATGAAGGATATGTTACCGATCGGATGATCCAGTATTATGCAGCCAGAGCCCGTGGCGGATTCGGATTGATTATCATAGAGGTAACAGCCATCGATCCGAAAGGACGAGCCATTGCCGGGCAGGTAGGGCTTTGGAAAGATGATCAGGTAGAAGGATTCAGACGATTAATGGATGTCATCCATGCTAACGGCGGCAAAGTATTAGTGCAGCTGCATCACTGTGGACGTCAGACGGCGCCTCCGACAATTTATAATATGACGCCGGAAGCACCGAGCCGTATTCCTTGTCCAGTGATAGGAGCTATGCCGGATGAAATGAGCAATGAACGTGTTTGGGAAGTGATTGAACAATATGGAGATGCGGCCGCCAGAGCCGAAAAAGCCGGTGCGGACGGGGTGGAAGTGCATGGAGCCCATGGATATCTGATTGCCCAGTTTATGTCCCCGCATGCGAATAAACGATATGATGAATTTGGTGGAGATTTTGAAGGGCGAATGAAATTTCCAAGAGAAATATTCAGAAATATTCGAAAAAAGACGAACGATGATTTTGTGATGACATTCCGTTTTGGCTATGATGAGAAGGTTCATGGAGGTCGGACGCTGGAAGAATCTGTAAACGTTGCCCGTATGGCAGAAGAAGAGGGCGTGGACGCGCTGCATATTTCAATCATGACATATGCAAGTATGCATTATATGAGTGCTTCCGGAGAAATGCCACACGGATTTAACCAATTTCCGACAAAGGTGATAAAGGAGGCTGTATCTATCCCGGTCATTTCGGTCGGACGTTATACGCCGTTTGAAGCAGAAGGAGCATTATTAAACGGTTGTGCCGATTTCATTTCCTTTGGACGAGCTTCCCTGGCAGATCCGGAATTACCGAATAAAGTCATTGCCGGAAAGACAGATGAAATTGCACCATGTATCGGCTGTACCCAGTCTTGTATTGGTTATATTTTTGTCGGTGATGCTTGTTCCTGCTTAGTGAGTCCTACGACTGGTCATGAGTTTGAATATGACCTTGGTCCGGCAAAAGAAAAGAAAAAAGTATTAGTGGTCGGCAGTGGACCTGCAGGTCTGGAAGCTGCATGGATTTCCGCTATGAAAGGTCATGACGTGACCGTAGCGGAAAAAACCGGTCATTTTGGAGGACAGTTTCGGCTGGCTTCGATCCCACCAACCAAGCAGGACATTGCGACAGCTATTAAATACTATCTGACGATGGGGAAAAAGTATGGTGTGAAATACATGTTAAATACGGAAGTAGATGAGGATTTCTTAAAGACATTCAAAGCGGACGCAATCATTCTGGCTACAGGCGGGATCCCGGCACATCCGAAGATTCCTGGTATTGACGGAGCCAATGTGATAGACGCCATCGATGTACTGGATGGAAATGTCATGCCAGGAACCAACGTGCTGGTCATCGGCGGAGGTATGACAGGAGTGGAAACAGCGGATTTTATGGGAGAACAGAATCGAGCTGTAACGATCCTGGAGATGCGTTCGGATATTGCTCTGGATGAAGCTATGATTCCAAGAGCGTTCTTAATGCCACGTCTGGCTGACCGTCAGATTTCAAAGATCGTCAATGCGACAGTCCGCCGATTTACTGCGGATGGCTGTGTATATGAGCAGGAAGGACAATCTCATACTCTGACCGGATTTGACACAATTGTGCTAGCCATGGGTGTCCGTTCTTATAATCCGTTGGAACAAGCCGCAAGGGCAGTATGTGATCATGTTACCGTGATCGGAGATGCCAAACAAGCGGGCACTGCCAATAAAGCGACAGAAGCCGGACTGGCCGCTGCCTTATCGTTATAAATAAGAATAATTCCTGGGAATGATGCATTCCCAGGTGTTTTTTTATGCATCTTTTGGGGTGTAGCCAGCTCTGGCAATCCATGCCTTAAGTTGAGTTGGTTCTTTTTCTTCTTTGGTCCAAATGGTCACTTTCTTCGTATTCAGGTCTGCGTGGGCAATACAACCGTCTTGTGAAGCTATGGCGTTTTCTATCCGTGTCGTACAATTGGAACAGTGCATATCTTCTACTATAAAGG
This sequence comes from Faecalitalea sp. UBA4312, assembly GCA_002394635.1. Lineage (GTDB taxonomy): Bacteria > Bacillota_I > Bacilli_A > Erysipelotrichales > Erysipelotrichaceae > UBA4312. The sequence continues at coordinate 8,099 of DGUK01000093.1, read as the reverse complement.
TCTGTGAATAGGGATAATGGGAAAGGTCTGTATCCTCGACTTTTGTCTTTTTTACGGTTTCCACAGGGGAACAACATCCTTCGGTGGCATCCTTACGCATTTTCCGGATTCCATAGAGTACACCGACGGCAATCAGTGCGATGACAATAACATTTATCATATATTTTCTCCTTGTTAATTATATATAACTTATCGTATTAATTATAAATCAAAATAGAATGAATTCAATTTTTTGGTTGACAATCTTCTACAATTAACTAAAATTAACTATGTTAGAATAGGCTAATAAAGTTAACTAAAACTTATAGGAGGTCGTATGCCAATCATTTTTGCGGAAGTGAATACGCTGTATTGCGTAAAACGGATTACAGGAAAAGATGATGTTCGTAATCATCTGGCAAATCTTGGATTTGTAGAAGGAGCCGAAGTGAAGATCATCCAAAAGGTAGACGGCAATTTAATCGTGGAGGTCAAAGGGGTTCGTCTGGCATTGGATCGATCTTTGGCACAACGCATTATGGTATAGGAGGAAGGAATATGACATTAAGAGAAGCGAGTGTAGGAAGTACAGTCAAAGTAAAAAAATTAACAGGTGTCGGAGCGACGAAGCGACGCATCATGGATATGGGGATCACTAAAGGAGTCGAAATTACTGTTCGTAAGGTTGCGCCGTTAGGTGATCCGATTGAATTGACGGTAAGAGGATATGAATTATCTATCCGGAAAGCCGATGCAGAATTTATTGAAGTGGAATAAGTAAGGGAAGGAAGAAGTCTATGAAAATCGCTTTAGCGGGAAATCCGAACAGTGGAAAGACAACGCTGTTCAATGCGCTGACAGGCAGTTCCCAATATGTAGGAAACTGGCCGGGTGTTACGGTTGAAAAGAAAGATGGAAGATTAAAAGGAAATAAAGATGTCATTATCCAGGATTTACCGGGTATTTATTCTTTGTCTCCGTATAGTCTGGAAGAAGTAGTAGCGCGTCAGTATCTGGTGAATGAAAAACCGGATGCGATCATCAATATTGTGGATGGAACCAACATTGAACGTAACCTGTATCTGACAACACAGTTGTTGGAACTGGATATTCCAATGGTTGTCGCCGTCAATATGATCGACCTTGTTCGTAAAAACGGTGACACAATTGATGTGCCAAAGCTGGAACAGGCTTTGGGATGCAAAGTGATTGAGATCAGTGCTTTAAAAGGAGAAGGTTCAAAGCAGGCAGCTGAAGTAGCCATGGAACTGGCCAAGGCTGGAAAACCAAACCAGCAGAACCCGCACGTATTTACCGGGTCGGTGGAACATGCCATTGCCCATATTGAAGAATCGATTGAAAACACCGTGGGTATGAAAGGACTGCGCTGGTTTGCGGTCAAGGTCTTTGAAAGAGATGAAAAGGCCATTGCCGAAATGGGCTTGTCCAAAGAAATTCTGGATCATGTGGAAACCCATATCGTTGACTGTGAGAAAGAAATGGATGATGATTCGGAAAGTATTATCACCGGACAACGTTACGAATATATTTCAAGAATTGTGGACTCCAGTGTTGTGAAAGGTCGTGCAAAGACAGAGTTGTCCACTTCTGATAAGATCGATAAGATCGTTACAAACCGGATCCTGGCATTGCCGATATTCCTGGCAATTATCTGGTTGATGTATTATATTTCCGTATCGACAGTGGGAACATGGATGACAGATTGGACCAACGATGTTCTCTTTGGAGAAATCGTACCGACAGCTGTTACCTCTTTCTGTGAAAATATCGGACTGGCCGGATGGCTGACAAGCTTGATTGTTGATGGTATCATCGGTGGTGTTGGTACGGTATTAGGTTTTGTACCACAGATTCTGTTGGTATTCTTATTCCTGGCAATTTTAGAGGATTGTGGATATATGTCCCGTATCGCTTTTATCCTGGACCGTATCTTCCGTCGTTTTGGTTTATCAGGAAAGAGCTTCATTCCGATCCTGATCGGTACAGGATGTGGTGTACCGGCTGTTATGGGAACACGTACGATCGAGAATGAAAAAGACCGTCGTATGACGATCCTGTTATGTACATTCATTCCATGTGCGGCAAAGACCGAGATCATTGCCATGATCACCAGTGCATTCTTTCATGGAAATGTATGGGTTGCCTGGGGCATGTGGATCTTAAGCTTTGCGATCATCATCTTATCTGGTATTGCACTTAAGAAAACGCGATTATTTGCGGGAGATCCGGCGCCGTTTGTGATGGAGCTGCCGGCATACCACATGCCAAGCTTACGAAATGTAGCGATTCGTGTATGGGAACGTGGCAAACACTTCATTATTAAAGCCGGAACCATTATTTTTGCGATCTGTGTAGTCGTTTGGTTCCTGCAGAGCTTCAGTTGGAGCTTCCAGCTGCTGGATCCGGAAACCGAACTGGATCAAAGCATTCTGGCTTCCATTGGTCATTTATTTGCGTGGATCTTTGCTCCGCTTGGCTTTGGAACATGGCAGGGAGCTGTAGCTGTTGTGACAGCAGAAATGGCGAAGGAAACAGCGGCTTCTACCGTTGCGATGTTAGCTGGCAGCAAAGGTATCACAAGCTTGTTTACACCGATTGCAGCCTTATCCTTTATGACGATGAATTTGTTCGACCCGCCGTGTGTGGCAGCTATTGCCGCAACAATGCGTGAAATGGGCTCTAAAAAATGGGGCTGGATTGCGATTGGTTACCAGCTGGCTTTGGGCTATTGTTTATCCCTGGTTATATATCAGTTGGGAAATTGGCTGTTCTATGGTGGCTCCTTTGGAATCGGAACAATTGCTGCATTGGTTATCTTAGTAGCTGCTCTGTACTTTATTTTCCGTCCGGCTTATAAGGAAAAAGCCTAGAAAGGATAGTTATGGCAACCATTCTTGTATCGGCTATTCTTGCGATTTGTTTCATAGGGGCTGTCTCTTATGTAAGAAAACATGGGGCTTGTCAGGAAGAGTGTGCCAAATGTGGAAAAATTTGCAGTCATAAAGAGGGTCCGTCCTTAGTGGAACGCTATCGAAAAGATCATCCGAAAACAATTTGATTATTCGCTTACTGATTTTGTCAGTAAGCTTTTTTTCGTTATAATAGGATTAACGATAATATTTTTAATACAATAGGAGGATCTGGGATGAAAAGAAAAACGATATGGCTGGTGACAGCTTTTGCCCTGGCATTGACTGGATGCACAGAGGCAGGAGGCACGTTAATGGTCGATGCAGTAAATGAAAAGGAAGCGAAGATCGTTATGGAGAATGCATCCGAGGACATAGAGAGCACGACTGGAATACTTACAGTTGGAAATGGCGAAAAAGTGGTCTTTGAATCTACTATGGATAATGGTGAAGTTGAAATTGAATTGATTGGATCGTCAGATTCAGATGAGGATCCCGATACGGATAAAATGGATGATGCGAATGCCGAGCTGGAGGTGACAGTCAATCGATCCGGTTCTGAGGAATACGAAGTGAAACCAGGAGATTATATGTTGAATGTAGAGATCCGGAAGAATAAAACGAATGGTTCTATAACGATTCGTACAGTGCCGGCTGAAGATACGGAATCATAGAAGCAGAATATTTATTGATATTATAGAGAAAGACTGTTGAATTATTTGTGTTTTTTATAAGACCATGAGAAACTGAAATATATAAGTTAAGTTAATTTTTAATAGGAGGAGAATGCTATATGAAAAAAATCTGGATATGTGGAGCCTATGGCCATTTGGGTACGGCTTTACAAAAACTGATGAATACAGGGAAATATGAACTGTTTATGACGGGGAAAGAAGAAGTTGATGTTGCGTCCCCTGAACAGGTCAGGATGTATATGCAAAGAAATCGTCCGGATGTCGTCATCAATTGTGCAGCTATTACTGATTTGCAAGAATGTATGGATGATCCGGATGAAGCCTATCGTGTCAATTCACTAGGAGCACGAAATCTGGCGACAGAAGCAAATTATATGTCATGTAAGCTGATCCAGCTGTCGACCGATGATGTATTCTCGGGAAAAGAGAATGAACCATTAAATGAATTTGATTATGTCAAACCAAGAACGATCTACGGAAAATCAAAGCTGGCCGGAGAGCAGTTCATTCTTTCCATGACCAACAACTTTGTGATTCTTAGAAGCTCCTGGGTTTATGGCACCGGAAAAGATTATGTGGATCAGGTGATGCGTGCAGTGAAAGACAATGTACCGTTCCGTGCTTCCATCAATCAGTTTTCCAGCCCAACTAGTGCGACCGAGCTGGCAAAGGTTGTTATGGAATTTGTGGAAAACGATCTGAACGGGATCTATCATGCGGTATGCAAGGGATCTTGTTCACGTTATGAATTGGCCCGTGAAATCGTTAAAGATATGGGATCTGATATCGAGGTCTTTCCGATTTCAGAAGCTGATGACTGCCGCCCGGTGTACTCTGTTTTGGATAATATGATGTTACGCTTGGATGGCGTACCGGAACCATGTGACTGGAAGGTTGCGTTAAAAGCGTATCTGGATACATTGAAGCAAAAGGGAGGGTATATCATTGAATAAGAAGAAATTGAACTTATCGACAAAGATCTTTATATCTTTATTGTCTGGTGCTGTATTGGGAGTTTTAATGCATTATTTTGTGCCGGACGGCTATATTAAGGACACGGTCCTGATCAATGGCGTTCTGTATGTGGTCGGACAAGGCTTTATTCGTTTGATGCAGATGTTGGTCGTTCCTTTGGTCTTCTGCTCTTTGATCTGTGGAAGTATGGCTATCGGCGATACCAAAACCTTAGGAAGGGTCGGCGTACGAACCATTATATTTTATTTGTTCACGACAGCGATAGCTGTAGCTGTCGCTTTAGGTCTTGCCTCGGTTATCAATCCGGGAATCGGCATTACATTGGATGCGGTACAGTCTTCGGAAGTAACGGTAGCGGAAGCGACTAATTTTGTTGACACATTATTGAATATCATACCGAAAAACCCAATCAATTCATTGGCAAATGGGGATATGCTTCCGATCATTGTCTTTGCGTTGTTTATCGGTATCATGCTGGCCAAACTCGGAAATAAAGCCAGCACTGTGGCTAACTTCTTCAGTCAATTTAACGATGTAATGATGGAAATGACCATGGCTGTAATGAGTGCAGCCCCGGTTGGCGTATTCTGTCTGATCTGTAAGACGTTTGCCGAAATTGGGTTTGATGCCTTCTTGCCAATGTTGAAGTATATGTTATCTGTCACACTGGCTCTGGCTATTCAATGTTTCCTTGTATATCAGATTTTATTGTTTATCTTTACGCGTCTGAATCCGGCGAAGTTCATTAAGAAATTCTTCCCGGTAATGATGTTTGCGTTTACGACAGCAACCAGCAATGCGACCATCCCAATGTCTATCGATACATTGAACACGAAGATGGGTGTATCAAAGAAGATCTCGTCATTTACAATTCCTTTAGGTGCGACGATCAATATGGACGGTACAGCCATCATGCAGGGGGTTGCGGTCATCTTTATTTCGCAGGTATATGGAATGCCGCTGACTTTGGGAAATATGGCAACCGTTATCGCAACAGCCACACTGGCTTCCATCGGAACGGCCGGTGTACCGAGCGTAGGTTTGATCACCTTGTCTATGGTATTGACTTCTGTCGGTCTGCCAACGGAAGGAATTGCACTGATCATGGGAATCGACCGTATTCTGGATATGTTGCGTACGGCTGTAAATATTACCGGAGATGCAGTATGTACGACCATTGTGGCCCATCAAAACAAAGCTTTGGACCGCAATATCTTTGAAAAATCATAAAAGGAGCGTGTATGTTCAAAAAAATTGCAGTTTTGCTCTTCGCATTATGCCTGGCTGCCTGCAGTACTTCTACGAACAATACTTCGGATAAAAAAGAAAAAAAACCACAGGAAGTGGTTATAACAGAAGATGTTCAGGCCATTATTGACCGCGGATATCTGCGCGTAGCTTGTAAAGATGATGTGCCGGGTTTTGGATATCTGGATCCGGAAACCAATACGTATGAGGGTATGGAAATTGACATAGCCTATAGTATTGCAGCAAAGATCTTTGATGTAAGTGTGGAACAAGCCAGAGAAAAAGAACTGGTACATTTTGAACCGGTGGAAGTTGAAAACAGGGAGCTTGTTCTGACTTCGGACCAGGTGGATTATGTGATCGCAACCTATACGATTACGAATGCCCGGAAAGAAGTGGTGAATTTCTCTGACAGCTATTGGAAAAGCTCGATCGGATTGATGGTCAATTCCAATCGGAGCGATGCCAGCACATTATCGGAAGAAAGGATCCGTTCGGTCATGGATCTGGATGGAAAGACGATCGGTGTCATGACCAATTCCACAACAAGAGAGGATTTCATCAAATATCTGCAGAATCATGGAATCAAGATCTCCCCTCGCTTTGTATCCTATCGTACATACGATGAACTGAGCGAGGAGCTGACAAGAGGGAATATTGATGTGTTCTCTGTCGATGTAACGATTCTGGAAGGTTATATGCAAGAAGACCGGAAGATTCTCGATGACCGGTTTGCAACACAGTATTACGGAGTGGCAGCCTCCAAGGATAAAGAAGGGCTGATAGAGATAGCCAATATTGTCATTGACGAGCTTGACTAATGTCAGGCTCTTTTTACGTGTTTTTTATTGAAAATTATTGTTTATCTGTAATAATGAGGATGAGGTGATACTATGCTGCAGCATGAAAGGCATGAACAGATTTTAAGAAAGCTCGATCTGGAAGGAAAGGTCTCGGTACAGTTGTTAGCTAAAGAATTCAAGGTGACCCAGGACTGTATTCGTAAAGATCTGAATATTTTGGAAAAAAACAACCAGTGTAAACGGATCCACGGGGGAGCTATTCCTGCTCGCCAAACGTTTGACAGGATCCGGGTCAAGGATAGAAAAAATGTACGAACCAGGCAAAAAAAAGAAATAGCTCTACAGGCAGTGGAATACATAGAACCGGGACAGACGGTATATCTGGATATATCTACGATCTCTATAGAGATTGCCCGATTGATCGTAGAGAGAAATATTCTCTGTACGGTTGTGACCAGTATGATCGATCTGATTGATATATTCTGTCAATGGGAAGGGTCTTTTGTGTTTATTGGTGGTACATTTAATCCATCCAGAGATGGCTTTATCGGTACATATGTGATCGATCAACTGATGAAGTATCATTTTGATGTGTCTTTTCTAAGCACAGTTGCCGTGCATGAAGAAGACAAGGGAGTCTATTCCTATAGTATGGAGGACGGATTGACAAAGAAAACCGCGTTATCTCAATCCGGAAAAGCCTATCTGGTGATGGAGAGTGAGAAGCTTCACTTTGAAGGCAGCTATATGTACGCACACACAGATGACTTCGCAAAAACAATAACAGAAACAATAAAAAACGATAAAGAACAATAAAGTTTTATTGAATTATTTCTTCGCTTGTTTATAATAAAGATATAGAGAAGGAGCACGTATATGAATCGGATCCAAATATTAAAAGACAAAATGTTACAGGAACCTCGTTATGCATCCATTGAGCAGGCGCGCATTATAACCAGAGTATATAAAGAAAACGAAGAATTAAGCATTCCGATGAAACGGGCTTTGTCGCTCAAGGCCTCATTGGAGAAAATAGAAATAGGTATAGAACCGGAAGAACTTGTTGTGGGAAATCGTACCAAGGGTGTTCGTTATGGAGTGGTGTTTCCTGAAAGTGGCTGTTCCTGGGTCAATCGGGAATTTGAAACCTTACCAACACGTCCACAGGACCGGTTTCTGATCAAGGAAGAAGATATCAAAGAATTCCGTGAAACCATCTATCCGTATTGGAAAGAGCGCTCGTTGGAAGCAGGGATCGTTCGCGAATACGGAGAAAGAATATCAGACATTGCCAAAGTTGTGAAGATCAATCAGAAAGATCATGCACAAGGCCATATTTGTCCGAATGTACGTCTTTGGCTGGAAAAGGGGCCTTCGGGCATCCGGAAAGAGGCTTTGAAGCATTTGGAAACGTGTGATGATACCCAGAAAGAGTTTTATACGTGCTGTGAGATCGTTATGTCGGCATC
>DGUK01000068.1 GCA_002394635.1 Faecalitalea sp. UBA4312 | reverse complement strand
CCTTTGGCTGTATTCTTTGAGAAAGACTGGGATTCCTTTCGGGTCAAACAGTTCTGCGATTTTCTGATCAAAGAAAAGAAAGCCAAGGTCTGTGTGGTGATATCGGCGCATTATTATGTCATGCAGAGCGAAACAATGGATTTAAGGAAGGTCAAGGATCTTCTTCATGAAAGACTGCAAGGCCGGGGTGGTGGCAATGCCTCGATCCTGCAGGGACAGTTTCTGGCACAGGAAGAAACCATCCGTCAATGCCTGCAGGATGTATTTGGATCAAATGTATAAGAGAACAGCCAAGATCAAAGGATTGTATGTAGGATAACCTTTTGATCTTGGCTGTTTTATCTATGTGTTTTTAATGCGACAATTGAACTTTCGATTGGATCGAAGCCGATAGAATTCTTATTTTCCTAAACAGAATTTAGAGAATAAGGTATCCAGTAAATCATCCCGATAGACTTCGCCAAGTATTTCTTTGAGATGATCGTGTGCCTGTTGAATATCGATTTCGACTAAATCTGGTTCCACACCCATTGCCATGGCTTCTCTGGCGTGCATCATATCCTGGCGGGCCTGCATCAACAAACCAATCTGTCGTTCATTGGATAGGAGCGGTTTTTCCTGTAGGACATCTTGTTCATAGAGCTGCCTCATCGCCTCCAACAATGGCTGTATTTCCTTGTTCTTGGCACTGATCCAGATGCCCTCCTGCTCGCTTTTTCCCAGATCTTCTTTATTGAAAACGATCAATCTTTGTTTATCTTTTGTCAATTCCAGCAGCTGCCGATCTTCTTGTGTTAAAGGATGGGATCCATCAAAAATCAATATTACCAGCTGGGCTTCTTTCAGTTTATCCTGTGTTTTTTCAATGCCGATCTGCTCGATTTTATTATCGGATTGTCGTAGACCCGCTGTATCGATTAAGTTAAACTGGGCCGGACCGATATGGATCTGTCCTTCGACCAGATCTCTTGTGGTACCGGCGATATCGGTGACGATGGCTTTGTCCTCTTCCAATAACGCGTTCAATAAAGAGCTTTTACCGACATTGGGACGTCCTACCAGAATGGTATCGATACCTCGTTTGGCAAGCTGGCCGCTTTGCGCTCTTGCCAGGATATTATCTATCCGGTTCAGCCAACGGTCGGCCAAAGGAATCAGCTGGTTAGTGGTCAACTGTTCAATATCCTCGTATTCGGGATAATCGATATTGACTTCGATCTGGGCAATGATATTCAATATATCTTCAATCAATGGTTCTAACAGTTTTCGTACACTTCCCCGAATTCCGTGTAAGGCCATCTGGCTGGCCGTGTCATTGGAAGCGTCGATCATATCTTGAACGGCTTCAGCTTGGGAAAGATCCAGTCTACCATGGTAGAAAGCACGTTGTGTAAATTCACCCGGTCTGGCCAGTTGGGCTCCATGGGCTAAGATCAGCGTCAAGATCTTGCGGGTGATAAAAGGACCGCCGTGACAGTTGATTTCCACAATATCTTCCCTTGTATAAGTCTTTGGGGCACGGAATACGGAAACCAGTACCTCATCGATCTCGCTGTGTTCATCGCGAATAAAACCATAGTGGATCGTATGCGACGGCACCTGGGTGATGTCTCTGGAAAATACCGATTGTACGATCGGAATGGCTTGCGGTCCGCTGACACGGATGATGGAAATTGCACCTTTCTGCAAAGCCGTGGAGATGGCCGCAATCGTTGAATCAAACATGATATCCCTCATTTCTAAAGAGATTTTAACATAAATAAGGATTTAGGGTAAAATAGGAGAAGAAAATGGAGGAAATCTCATGAAAGTCTATCAAACCAACCAGATTGAAGAAGTGGTTGCCGCTTTTCGAGATCATAACGTGATTGCCTTTCCGACAGATACCGTATATGGTGTCGGGGTTTTGTATGGAGATACAGAGGATCTGGATCATTTGAAACAAGCCAAACATCGTCCGGAGACCAAACCGATCCCAATGATGGTTTCCAACCTGGAGCAGATGAAACAAATTGCCAAGCTGGATGACAGGACCCTGCGGATCTGTCAGGCGTTTTTACCAGGGGCATTGACCTTAGTTTTGCCTGTATCGGATACCTTGGACCCCGCTTTTACCAATGGCATGAAAACGGTCGCTGTCCGGATGCCCAAAGATGATTTTATCCTGCAGGTCATTGGACGTCTGAATACACCTTTGTTGGTGACCAGTGCCAATCAATCCGGGGCACCGACCGCGCTCACTTATGAAGATGCCTTGGAACAACTGCCCCATATCGATGGGATCGTCCAAGGAACTTGTCAGGCGCTACAAGCCAGTACGATCGTAGATTGTACACAGAAAGAACTGGTTCTCTTACGAGAAGGACCTGTTTCCTTGGAACAGTTAAAGCAGGTGGCATATGAAAGATAAAATCAAAAGAAGCTATTCTTTGTCAAAAAACATTTATGATGATGTGCTGACACAAGGCTCCTTTTTATCCCGGTGGTACATACGATTCTTCTGGCAGTCCGTAGACGATAACCAGCTGGCGAAAGATCTGTTAAGCTGGATCGATGACGATATGAAAGGGCGTCTTCTGGATGTTCCGACAGGAACCGGTGTCTTTACCTATAAGAAATATGAACGTATGGACCAGGCAAAGATCGTTTGTCTGGATTACAGCGAAGACATGCTGACACAGGCCATCGAACGTTTTGCCGCCATGCCCTATGTCCAATGTGTCCAGGGAGATGTTGGTCAGTTGCCGTTTCCTTCCGCTTCTTTTGACCATGTGCTCAGTATGAACGGATTTCATGCGTTTCCAGATAAAGAGAAAGCGTATCAGCAGATCTATCGGGTTTTAAAACCAGGGGGCCTGTTTACCGCTTGTTTCTATGTTCGTGGCGAGAGTCGACGAACGGATTGGCTCGTGCAACACATTCTGGCTCATAAAGGATGGTTTACCCCTCCATTTGAAACAGTACGGTCTGTTCAAAATCGTCTGAACCGCAGCTATGATATGCTTCATTTTGAAGTTCGGGGATCTTTGGTTATGGTACAAGGAAGGAAAAAGTAAGATGGAATGGTGGAAACAAGCGATTTTCTATGAAATATATCCTAAAAGCTTTCAAGATACCACTGGCAGTGGAACCGGAGATATTCAAGGGGTTATCCAACACCTGGATGATTTAAAAAAACTAGGGATCAAAGCTCTTTGGCTTACGCCGGTCTTTCCATCTCCAATGGTGGATAACGGGTATGATGTATCGGATTATACGGATATCCATCCAGATTATGGAACCATGGAAGATATGAAAGAACTGATCGAAGAAGGAAAAAAGAGGGATATCCGCATCATTGTAGATCTGGTCTTCAATCATACCTCTGATCAACATCCATGGTTTATAGAATCAAAAAAAGATAGAACCAACCCAAAAAGTGACTGGTATATCTGGAAAGATAAAGAACAGATCACCAACTGGCGTTCGTTGTTTGGGGGCTCTGCCTGGACGTATTGTCCGGAACGAGATCAGTATTATCTACATACGTTTGCCAAACAGCAGCCGGATCTGAACTGGGAGAATCCGCAAGTCAGACAAGCCTTGTGTGAAGTGGCCGGATTTTGGAAAGAACAGGGAGTTGGCGGTTTTCGGATGGATGCCGTCACATATATAAAAAAGCCTGTCTATACCAACGGCACACCGGATGGTCTGGATGGCCTGGTCAGCATTCATACTATGACAGCTAATACACCCGGTATCCTGGATTTTCTGCATGAATTTAAAACGAAGGTCACAGAAAATACGGATTTGGTGACCATTGGCGAAGCAGCCGGCATTGAACCAGATCAGATGATCGACTGGATCGGGAATGAAGGGGTCTTTGATATGATCTTTGAATTTGGTCACATAGATCTGGATTTCTGCCATGAAGAAAGATGGGATGCACCATATCCATTTACCTTGCAGGATTTAAAAAAGGCTTTATCAGCTTCGCAGCAGATGACCCAAACACAAGGATGGCTTTCTTTGTATTTTGAAAACCATGACAAACCTAGAGCAGTCAGTCATTATTTTCCGGAAGTTAAGAATACGAAAGAAGCAGCGCGTCTACTGGCCGTTTTATTATATACATTACGAGGGACACCCTTTGTGTACCAGGGACAAGAACTGGGATTGACCAATGTTGCCTGGCCGTCCATTGATCACTACAATGATGTGCTTTCCAAAGCGCAGTATGCGCATTCAGTCCACCAGGGAGCTACAGAAAAACAAGCCTTGAAAGGGGTCCACCGGTATTCCAGAGACAATGTGCGTCTGCCTATGCCATGGGATGATACATGGGCAGGTGGTTTTACGGACGGACAACCATGGCTGCCGGTATTTCCAAACTATCGAAATCAGAATGTACGGAACCAAAGACAAGATCGGCAGTCGGTTTTTCATACGTATGTTCAACTGGCACAATTGCGGCAAAAATATCCAGTATTGATCAATGGTTCCTTTACATTGTTAGCTTGTAAGGATCCGAATCTGTTTGCGTATACTCGAAAAAATAAACAGACAGAAGCGGTGATCCTTTTGAACTGGAGCGAGCAGGAAATATCTTATCCACTTTCATGGAGCTTAGGAAAAAAGACCCTTTTTGATACGTATGAACATCATCAAACAGGGTATCTGCAGCCATTAGAAGCGGTCATTCTAATAAAAAACGACGATTTAAACTAATTTTAAGTTTTCTTCTTTATGGTATAGACAATAAAGGAGAACATCATTATGAATTATGTAGGAATGAAATTAGGGTTGGCTGCTTTGTTGATCTGTAGTGGATGCACCCAGCCGACAACATTGAATACAGCAGAAAAACAGACATCACAAGCGCAGACGGTTGTTACCAGTTTGGAACAGATCGACATGGCAAAATGGCAGTATAACGAAGAAGACAATGTTTATTATCAGATCGGTATTGCCTATTGTTCAGATCCGGCCGATGAAGAGGTAGAAACCTTAGCTGTCTTTGTGCCGGGGGATTATATGAAAGCACAGGATAACGGCGATGGCACCTATACATGCACATTGAATGAAGAAGCTTCCATCCATGGATATACAGCGACATCAGCACCAATCGTGATGCCGATCAATACGCCGGGTTATAGTGCCCAGGCAGCCCTGACGGACTATACGGATGTCAGTGAATACACGGATCAAGGCATGGTCTATGTTCATGCCGGCTGCAGAGGCAGGGAGTCCGGAGCACCGGCGGGTGTAACCGATCTGAAAGCAGCTATCCGTTATTTGCGTTATAGTGATCAGACCCTAGCTGGAGATAGTGAGAAGATCTTTGTGTTTGGTATGAGCGGTGGTGGTGCCCAATCGGCTGTGGTGGCCGCTAGCGGGGACAGTGAATTGTACGATACCTATTTAGAAGATATCGGTGCTGTACAGGGGGTTAGTGATGCTGTTTATGGGTCAATGGACTGGTGCCCGATTACCAGCTTGGACACAGCCGATGCCGCGTATGAATGGATGATGGGATCGACCCGCAGTGATCTCAGTGAGGATCTACAGGCAATCAGTGATGCGTTGGCTCAATCTTATATCGATAGTATCAATGCCTACCAGTTTAAAGATGAAGATGGAAATGTATTGACTTTGAATGAGGACGGGATCAGCGGTTCGTATTATGACTATGTCAAAGAAGCCATTGAAACCTCTCTCAATGAATTCCTGGCCAATACGCAGTTCCCGTATACGGAAGCTGCGCAGACCATGGGAGCCATGCCTGGACAAATGCCGGAGGGACAACAACCATCTGGCCCGATGCCTTCGACAAATGATGCACAAGCGATGGATGGCATTCAAAGATCAGAAACCCAAGACACACAGCAAGAATCGACAACGTATGAGAGTGCACAGGATTATATCAATTCTCTCAATGCCAATGGACAGTGGATCACCTATGATGAAAAAACCAACACAGCATCCATTTCATCGGTAGAGGACTTCGTATCCCATTGTAAGCAAGCGTCCAAATCCTTAGGTGCCTTTGATCAGCTGGACGAAGGACAGGGGGAAAACCAGTTGTTCGCAGTGGATGGATCCGGTGGTCATTTTGATGAAACACTGGCTTCTGTTTTATCTGAGCTTGATAACGAGTATGCCCAGGATTATAAAGACGATCTGGCCCAGACCGACTGGGCTGGTAACGATGTTCAGACCCGGGTCAATATGTATTCTCCGCTTTATTATCTGTCCGCTTCCAGCCAAGGGTACCAAACCAGTACTGTAGCCAAATACTGGAGGATCCGTACCGGTATCGAGCAAGGAGATACTTCTTTGACTACAGAGCTCAACCTAGCTTTGGCATTGGAAAACTATGACGAAGTAAAGGATGTAGATTTTGCGACCATCTGGGGCCAGGGACACACCCAGGCTGAACAGACAGCGGATGCCACTTCTAATTTTATTGAATGGATCCATACGTGCATGTCAGAAAATTGAAAATTCATTGACAAATCGGCAATCGTTTTGTAGGATAAGTTTTGTTAAGGCAATGAAGAGGACGAGTACCATTGGAGTGACAACAAAGAGAGCTTTTGGCTGGTGGAAAAAAGCACGGATCGAATGGGAATAAAAACTTGGAGCTGTATGTATGTTCTGCATTAAAGAACGAACGAGGTTCATAGAAATATGAGCGAATTAGGGTGGTAACACGGCATTTCGTCCCTTGGGAGGAATGCCTTTTTTTTGAAAAAAAGAGGAGAAAAAAATGGCACAAGTAAAACTAACTGAGCAGGAAAAAGTACGTCGCAAGAAGATGCAGGATCTCATCGATATGGGGATCGATCCATTTGGTTCCCGTTATGAAAGAGATGCACGATGCGGGCAGATCATTGAACAATACGATGGATTCACAAAAGAAGAACTGGCAGAGAAAAATGTAACCGTTAAGATCGCTGGACGCATTATGCGTAAACGCCGTCAAGGAAAAGCCGGTTTCATGAATATTCAGGATGTCACCGGAGACATTCAGATCTATGTTCGTAAAGATGCCATCGGAGATGAACAATACGAAATCTTCAAGAAAAATGATATCGGAGATATCGTAGGAATCGAAGGAACGGTGATGAAAACTGATCATGGGCAGCTGTCTGTTCGCGCTGCTAACTATACTCATCTGTCTAAATCGTTGCGTCCGCTGCCAGAAAAATTTCACGGACTGCAGGATACCGAAGAACGTTTCCGCCGTCGTTATGTCGATTTGATCATGAATCCGGAAGCAAAGAAGATTGCGGTGACAAGACCACGTATCATCCGTGCCATTCAGGAATACTTGGACGGCCAGGGATTGATGGAGGTGGAAACACCGGTATTGCAGCCAATCTTAGGAGGAGCTGCTGCTCGTCCGTTCATCACACATCACAATACACTGGATATGCCGTTTTATCTGCGGATCGCCACAGAACTGCCTTTAAAGCGTTTGATCGTCGGAGGACTGGAAGGTGTTTATGAAATCGGTCGTTTGTTCCGTAATGAAGGAATGGACGCTACGCACAATCCGGAATTCACGACAGTGGAAGCGTATGTGGCTTACAGTGATCTGGATGGAATGATGGATTTGATCGAAGGCTTATTCGATCATGTGGCCAATAAAGTTTTAGGGACAACGGAAATCACATACCAAGGACAGGAAATCTCCCTGAAAGCACCGTTTAAGCGCATTTCCATGTGTGAAGCCGTCAAAGAAGCAACTGGTATTGACTTTAAACAGGAAATGACATACGAAGAAGCCAAAGCGTTAGCCGAGCAGCATGGTATTGAAGTAGAGAAGATCCATAACTCTGTGGGACATATTATCTCTTTATTCTTTGATAAGTATGTCGAAGAGAATATCGTACAGCCGACCTTTGTTTATGAATATCCGATCGAGATCAGTCCGCTGGCTAAAAAGAACAAGCAGGATCCTCGTTTTACGGATCGTTATGAATTATTCATCTGTGGTCATGAATACGCCAATGCGTTTACCGAACTGAATGATCCGATCGATCAAAGAGAACGGTTTGAAAAACAGCTGGAGCTTCGTGAACTGGGAGATGACGAAGCCAACGAGATGGATACAGACTATGTAGAAGCTCTGGAGTATGGTATGCCTCCGACTGGTGGTGTCGGATTAGGTATCGACCGCTTTGTGATGTTATTGACAGACCAGAGAACCATTCGTGAAGTATTGTTATTCCCACACATGAAAAACAGATAAAGAGGCAATGCCTCTTTTTTTGTTATTGATAGAATTTATAAGTAGATAGAAGAAGAACGATAACGAAATACAAGGAACTTTTTGTATAATTGAAATAGGAGGAGAAGAGGATGAAGAATAGAAAAATATGGATCGGTATCATTTCATTGCTTGTAGTAATTGCAGTTTTCCTTGGTATCTACAAGATGAATACACCACAATCTGTACAAGGAGATAAAGCGTATACGTTGGAAGTTGTGGATAAAGAAGGAAAATCAACAAAATATGAAAGCCGTACCGATGCAGAGTTTTTATCCCAGGCAATGGAGGAATTACAGGAACAACAGGATTTTTCCTTTGAAGGGGATAAAACAGAGTATGGTATTATGATCACCTCTGTCAATGGTACACAGGCGAAGGATAGCGATAAAGCGTACTGGGCCATTTATGTGAACGATGAATACGGCCAATATGGGGCGGATTCCCAGCCTGTCACCGATGGTGATGCCTTCAAACTGGCCTATGAAACCTACCAGTAAGTTTACAGCCCGCGATATTGTCTCGATCGGGTGTATGACAGCCATTCTGGAAGCTGTTAAATGGACGTTGTCCAGCATTCCAGGCGTAGAGCTGGTTTCGTTCTTTCTGATTCTTTTTACCATCTTCTATGGCTGGAAAACGATCCTGGCTGCTCTTGGTTTTGCGTTTCTTGAAATAATCCTATGGGGCATGGGAATCTGGAATTTTATGTATATATACATGTGGCCTCTTTTGGTCGCTTTGACTATGCTTGTCAGAAAATATGATTCTATATGGGCTTATACGTTTCTTTCAGCCGGCTTTGGTCTGTGCTTTGGGGCTTTATGTTCTATTCCTTACTTATTGATCGGGGGTCCGATTACGATGTTCACATGGTGGATTGCCGGTATTCCTTACGATATCGCACATGGGATCGCTAACTTTCTGATTATGATTTTGTTGTATAAACCGGTGTATCATGTCATGGAAAAAGTCTTTACAAAATATAAGATGCAGCCTTAAAAGCTGCATCTGTTTTATTGAAAGACAGAATCGGCGTAACGAACGGTGGCCATCGCATCCTTTGCATAACAATCCGCTCCAATCGCATCAGCATATTCCTGGGTCATCACAGCCCCGCCGACAACAGTCAACGTATCGGGTTTCTTTTCCTTTAATAACCGGATGGTTTCTTCCATGCTGACAACAGTTGTGGTCATCAGAGCACTGAGACCTACCAGTTTGATATTTTCTTCGATGGCTGTATCCACAATAACTTGCGGATCCACATCTTTTCCTAGATCCAGGACATCATAGCCATAGTTTTCCAACATGACCTTTACAATATTTTTTCCGATATCGTGGATATCTCCTTTCACGGTAGCCAGGATGATCCGACCTTTGATCTGCTGAGGCTGGCCGCGCATGGACTCCTTGACAACCTGAAAAGCGGCTTTTGCTGCCTCGGCACTCATTAAAAGCTGAGGAAGGAAGATCGTTCCCTTTTCAAACCCTTTTCCCACAATATCCAAAGCCGGGATCAGCTGGTCGTTGATGATCTGCAAAGCCTCTTTGGTTTCTAGTTCCTTTTTCATGGCCAGGGAAGCACTTTCACTTAAGCCTCGTTCGATGGCCTCCTGTAAAGTGACATCCGAATCAGACGGTAATTTGGCCTTGGCAGCCTGGGCTGTACCGGAGATATCATCGGGCATAGTGGCATAGGCTTCAATATAATCCATGCAGTTTTCATCCATATCCAATAAGGCCAGACTGGCTCGATAGGCCCGCATCATCGGCTCGTTGCCCGGATTGATGATGGCACACGATAAACCATTCTGAATGGCCATGGTAAAGAAGTTGGCATTGATGATCTCACGATGAGGTAGACCAAAAGAAATATTAGAAACTCCTAAGATGGTATGGGCCTGCAGCTCGTCCTTGATTTTTCGTAAGGCGCTTAATGTGGTAACCGCACCGGAGGTATCCGAGGAAATCGTCATTGCCAGAGGGTCAAACACAAGGTCCTTCTTATCAATTCCATATTTTTGAGCTTCCTGGCAGATGTTGCGGGCAATATCCACACGCCCTTGTGCCGTTTTCGGGATGCCTTGCTCATCCAGAGTCAGGGCTACGACAACACCCCCATATTTCTGTACCAGAGGGAAGACATGCTCCATGCTTTCACGGGTTCCGTTGACGGAGTTGACCATCGGTTTTCCGTTATAGATCCGAAAGGCTTTTTCCATGGCTGTAAAATTGGATGTATCGATCTGTAGAGGAAGACCGGTGATGGATTGCAGACGCGTGACGACTTGTTCCATCATAGCTGGTTCGTCAATTTCCGGTAAGCCAACATTAACATCCAAAATCTTTGCGCCAGCCTGTTCCTGCTGTAAACCTTCTTTTAATATATATTCCATATCGTTGTTTCGCAGAGCTTCCTTGAACCGCTTCTTTCCGGTCGGATTGATCCGCTCCCCGATAATCACCGGTTTTTTTCCGATTTCCACCGCATCGGAAAAAGAGGACACCCATGTTGTGTTCTTCTTGGTAATCGGATGGAATGGTTTATTCCTGCATTTGGCAATGGTCTGTCGAATATGCTCCGGTGTTGTTCCACAACATCCACCCAGCACCTGTACACCTAGATCAGCCATCTGGGCCATATAGTCGGAAAAAACTTCCGGTGTGACATCATAAATGGTTTGTCCGTTTTCAGTACGGGGCAAACCGGCATTCGGATTGACAAAGATCGGAACCGAAGCCACCGCGCTCAGACGACGGACCACATCCATCATTTGTAAAGGGCCTAAGCCACAGTTTACACCCAGTCCATCTACGCGTAACCCTTCAAGCATAGCTACGGTGGAATCCACCGTACCACCGGTCAGCAGCTTGCCTTTAGCATCGTAGATATTGGTGATACAAACCGGCAGATCACAGTTTTCCTTAGCTGCTAAAATGGCTGCCTTGGCTTCATAGCTATCTGACATCGTTTCAATCAAGACCAGATCCGCCCCGGCTTTGGTTCCATACCGTACGACTTCACCGAAAATATCCACAGCTGTTTCAAAAGGAAGGTCGCCCATCGGTTCCAACAGCTTACCGGTCGGACCGATATTCAAAGCGATATAGGCATCTTCTCGATGCGTTTTCCTGCGTGCCTGTTTAGCCAGTTCGACTGCTGCTGTGACGATATCTTCCAGCGTATCCGGGAACTTCAAACGGTTGGCACCGAATGTATTGGTGTTGAAAATATCGCATCCGGCTTCTAAGTAACCGGTATATACATCTAGAATATCATCGGGACGATCAAGGTTCCATGTTTCCGGCAGTTCACCACCCTGAAGGTGTTTCTGTTGCAGGATCGTTCCGGTGGCTCCATCACAGAATAACCATTCTTTACCCAGTCTTTCTAATAGTGTCTTCATAATTCCTCCTTATACATACATCGATCAGCTTGCAAACAAGAGGCACAACCTTGTATCTCTGCTATTTTTTCATCGGAACTGATTCCGATAACAGCGGTTACGGATTTACTGGGGATCATCAGTAAAGATTCAGTCAAGCTGATGCCTACTGTCCTTGGCATATCTAAAAGATCCCGGAAATATGTTTGATAGGATAGGGAGAAATCGCCATATCCAGGTGAAAACCGCGGGCGGCATGTTTTGCCTTTGGCTTTCTGTGCGGTAATCAGGTCTTGATTGATCTGATCACAATACGCTTCAATATAAGCAGCACCAGCTGCCTGGTAAATGGCAGCTTCCACCATATTCAGGATCTCTGCCCGCCGGATCAGACGATCGATGCCCATTCCGATGGTGGCAGCCATCAATACGACTTGGTCACAATTTTGCAGATTCCTATACAAACCTTTACTGGTAATATGCATCGGGCCAATGATGATCCGATCCTTTTCAGGAAAAGATACAGGATAGAAAACCATGTTGTGTTTGGGTTCTAGTACCTTCTCCATTTGTTCCATACAAGCATCGATCATACGATCGATCTGCTGGGTAGGCTGGATCTTTCGATATCCCAGATAGCGGTAGATTTCCTTTCGTTGTACTTCGATCATCGGATGATCTCCGACAAACTGTTCATAATACCAGCGGCGATATGGGGTTTATTCATGGAATAGACATGAATATGATTGACACCGTTGGCAATCAGATCGATGATCTGCTCTGTGGCATAAATAACACCGGCCTGGGCCATTTTCTTTTCATCATGGCCGAAACGATCCACCATGTTGCGGAAACGATAAGGCATCGAAGAACCGGACATAGCCACACTGTTAGCCACCTGCCGGACATTGGTAATAGGCATGATCCCGGCAACCACCGGTACATGGATGCCGGCTTTTTGGATCTTATAGAGAAAGTTATAGAGAATGTTGTTGTCAAAGAACATCTGGGTTGTTAAAAAATCACAACCGGCCTCTACTTTCTCCTTTAAATACCGGATATCATCCGATTGATATGTACATTCCACGTGACCTTCCGGATAACAGGCTGCCCCGATACAAATGTCCGGATTGATTGCCTTGATTTCCCGGATCAGCTGGGAAGCATGGTGATAATCATGGCAGATAGATCCATTGGAGGGGATATCTCCTCGTAATGCCATGATGTTCTCGATCCCAATGCTCTGATAATGCTCCAGCATATGGTGAACATGTTCTCGGGTACTGGAAACACAGGTCAGATGGGCTAATACCGGTGTCCCATGCTTATTTTGTAAAGAGGCGGCAATATTAGCTGTATACTCACTGGTGCCACCACCGGCTCCATAGGTTACACTCATAAAATCTGGGTGCAGGGCCGCAATTTGGCTGGCGGCCTGTTCCACCGCCGGATATTTGTTAGATGTTTTCGGGGGAAAGACCTCGAAGGAAATCGTAATTTCATTTTGATTGATTATATCGATGATTTTCATAATTCATACCATCCTTTGATAAAAATTATAAACGGACTCTAAACTAAGAACAACAATTCCATCATAGGAATTACCTATCATAGACTCTTAAAAGAATTGATAAGTCGTCTTTTTTCTTGAGGAAAAACATGATAAGGTTAAGAAAAGATGAAGGAGCCAGCCCATGAAACGCACCTGCCTTTTGTTTCTTTGTTTCATGATGGTATTAACTATCAGTGCTTGCCAGATGCAGCCAGCCTCTGACCAACAGCTTGCGGAAGTCGGCACCAAAGAAGAAAAGAAACCAGTTAAAGAAAAGAAAAAAGAAGAAAAGACCTTTACCATCACACCGGAAGAACTGGAACAGCAGATCCAATGGATCAAACAATGTTACTATACACCGACTCAGGCGGATATCAAGGTAGTCGTAGATGCCGGCACGGATGGATGGAAATATACCCGGGAATACTATTATCATGATGGGGTATTCTTATTTGCGTTTATCTATGACGGGACGGAAGAACACCGTCTGTACTTTAAAGACAACCACATGATCCGATATATTGATCCAAATCATGTAATCTATGACTTTGGATCGCTGGACCCCTATAAAGACTGGGAACAAAGGGCATTAGAAGAAGCCTTGCGTCAGGTAGCTGCCGAGGAACCAGAGGCATCCACAGATCCTTGGATCGGCACATGGACAGCCGATAACGGAGCCACGATCGTTGTCCATGAGGTAACCGACACCTCGGTGCGATTGACCTACAGTAATTATACAGAACAAGGCAATTCGATGTTCCATACTGACTATGAAGCAGTGTTTACCGATTCTTCGCATACGGTTGCCACAGCGAATGCGAGTGATTCCTGGCAGTATATTTTTACATTAAGGGAGGACTCTATCGTATTGAGTTCCCGTTACCCGGACCAATACTACTATCGAAACAAGGAGGGATGATATGACGAAAAAAATATTCTATTGTTTATTATCTGTTTTGCTGATCGGCTGCTCGACCCAGACGAAAGTCAAAGATCAACCCCAGGATCCGGTAGACCTGGAGGAAGTAACGATCGAAGACAGTGACTATACCGCTTTTATCGGTACCTTTCAGGATACATCCGAAACGACGCTGACCGTAAAATTTGATGAAGAGGAAAAAGGGACCTACCTTGTTCATCTTCAGACCGGCGAGATTGACCAGGATCAAATCTTCGGGCATTTAAACTGCAAAGGTTTAGAATTTTTCAATGATGATCTTGAAGGAACGATCAATTTGGAAGAAGACCAGGCCATCGTAAAAATTACAGATAGTCGACTGGATGGCCTAAAAGAAGGAGATACATTTACGTTGACAAAAACGGACTAAAAAACGAGCATAACTCGTTTTTTTAGTCCGTTTTGTGCTATAATACTCCTCGTGAAAAACGATATTAAACGAGGCATCTTTCATATATTACTGTCGGCATTGTTCTTTTCTCTGATGTCGATCTTTGTGCGTCTGGCCGGGGATATCCCGACATTTCAAAAGGCTTTTTTCCGAAATCTGATTGCGGTAGGTGTCGCCTTTGTGATCCTGGCCAGAACACCAGAAGGATTTCATGTGAAAAAGACATCCTGGAAAAATCTCTTTTATCGCAGTTTTTTTGGATCCATGGGCATTATTTGTAACTTCTGGGCCATCGATCATATTGGCATTGCCGATGCCAATATGCTCAACAAGATGTCCCCGTTCTTCGCAATCCTTATGTCTATATTCCTATTGAGGGAGAAACCGAAAAGAATCGACATATTCAGTGTTATCATTGCCTTGATTGGCGCTGCTTTTGTGATCAAACCGTCGGCTTCCATTGCCTCTTTCGGTGCTTGTATTGCGTTATTTGGAGGATTTACCTCCGGAACAGCGTATACTTTTGTCAGAAAGCTGGGACAGTCCGGAGAAAGAGGGCCAGTGATTGTTTTGTTCTTTTCTGCCTTTTCTACGATCCTATGCGTTCCTTTTATTCTTACCGGGCATGCTCCTATGTCATTGGGCCAATGGTTTTGTCTTTTATTGGCCGGCACATGTGCTTCCATTGCCCAGTTGAATATCACGGCAGCGTATACCTATGCACCAGCAGCGAAAATCTCTGTCTTTGATTATGTACAGGTTTTATTTGCGGCATTATGGGGATTTTTATTCTTTTCTGAAATACCGGACCGATACAGTGTGATCGGCTATGTACTGATTATCGGTATTGCGGTCTTCAAATATGTCATCAATAATAAAAAAAGACTAGCTCACTAGTCTTTTAAATCGTCTCCATTGGTCGCAATGACCTTTTTGTACCAAAAGAAGGAATCCTTCCGAACTCTTTTTAATGTCTTCAGATCAAATTCATCCCGATCCACATAGATGAATCCATACCGTTTTCGCATCCCTTCATGCGTAGAAATCAGATCGATGGCAGACCATGGATTGTATCCCATCATATCAACTCCATCCGCAATGACTTCCCGGATTTGTTCAATGTGCTTGCGTAAGTATTCAATTCGGTAAGGATCATGCACTTTTCCATCTTCAGTTAATGTATCGTATGCCCCCAATCCATTTTCAGTAATCAACAAAGGTAAATGGTAGCGAGAATAGATTTCCCGGGCTGTGGCACGTAAGCCCACCGGATCGATTTCCCATCCAAATTCCGTTCTTGGCAAATGCGGATTTTTATAAGGCGCATACAGTCCCGGAACGGTCTCATTTTCCTGCTGGCTGACAGCCTGCTCTCCAATGATGGCATCCGGTCGGCAATCTTGTACCGTACCTGTATTGTAATAATTAAAACCGATAAAGTCCGGATGCGCATTCTTGAAGGAATCCATATCGCCATCTTCCATTGTCGGAAGAGCATCGTTTTCCTGCAAATACGCCCACACCAGATCGTTGTAACGGCCAAAGACGACCATATCAAGATAGAACCAGTTACGGATGGCATTGAAGTTCTGTGCGGCCAGGATATCCTCGGGTTTACAGGAGGCCGGATAGATTAAAGAAATGTTCGGAGCGGAACCGATTTTTGCGTTTGGAAGCATGATATGACAAAGTTCCATAGTCTTAGCCTGAGCGACCATCATATGGTGGTTCTGCTGGTAGATTTCTTTGATTTCATTGGTGCAGCCTTCCGGTATATGTAACGTTCCGATGACCTTACCTACTAGTGTCAGCATATTTTGTTCATTGATCGTCAGCCAGTATTTGACCCGATCTCCATAGTTTTCAAACAAGATCCGTGCATAGTTGACAAACCAGTCTACACTTTTACGGTTGGACCAGGAACCCAGTTCATCCAGTTTGGCTGGCATATCGAAATGAAACATGGTGACGATCGGTTCTATGCCGTATTTCAAGCATTCATCGATCAGATTGCTGTAGAACTGGATGCCCTTCGGATTGATGGCACCATAGCCATCTGGCAGGATCCTTGTCCAGGCAATCGAGAAACGATAAGCTTTAAATCCCATTTCAGCCATCAAGGCGATATCTTCTTTATAGTGATGATAGTGATCGGAACAGACTGTCAGATCCGAAGTACCTTCCGGCACTTTTTTTACATCCTGACAGGATGGTCCTTTTCCGTCTATTAAATTGGCACCCTCTACCTGATAGGCACTGGTGCTGGCACCCCAAAGAAAATCTTTCGGGAAAGGTTTTAGTGTTTTATGATACATAGACAATACTCCTTTTGTGGTACTATTGTATCATAAATGAAGAAAGAGGATAGAGAGATGCAATATATAGATATCGGTGTGAATTTATTCAGCAAACAATTTCGTAAGATTGAAACTTTGGTTGTTTCCCAGGCACGACTGAATGAAGTTGGAATCATCATTACCGGCAGTTCAATCCCCAGTTCCATTCAGGCGGATGCGTATACAAAAGAGAACCGGGATGTATATTGTACCGTCGGTGTGCATCCTCATGATGCCAAAAGCTGTGATGAATATACAATTGGTACTTTACGAGAACTTGCGAAGGGTAATCCCAATGTCGTAGCTATCGGAGAATGTGGGTTGGACTATGACCGGATGTTTTCCCGTAAAGAAGTCCAGCTACACTGGTTTGAAGAACAGATCAAGCTGGCCAAAGAACTCAATCTGCCTTTGTTTCTGCATGAACGCGAAGCTTCGGATGATTTCTTTGAAGTCTTGAAAAAATATCCGCAGCAGGCCCAAAGAGCGGTCGTCCATTGTTATACAGGAAACAGAGAAACGGCCGAGAAATATCTGAAGCTGGGCTGCATGTTCGGTGTGACCGGCTGGATCAATGATACCAGAAGAAACCAGGATCTGTTGGAGGCTCTTCAGAGTATACCGATGGACCGGATCATGGTGGAAACAGATGCCCCGTACTTACTGCCAAGAGGTGTCAAAGGGCTAAAGAATCCGAATGTGCCAGTGAACGTGGAATATGTGGTGGAGACACTGGCCTTAGTCAAAGGTATAAAAAAAGAAGAATGTCGAAAACAGGTGTTAGAAAACACTTTGGCATTCTTTCATCTATAGAAGTTATGGGATGGTTCTGATAAGAAACCATTCTTTTTTATATACCTGCAACGAGGAAACCAGGATTCCACATTTTCAGTTTTGATATCACTGTGTACCGGCACCTTTCTTTTTCGATTCCGTA
Source organism: Faecalitalea sp. UBA4312 (assembly GCA_002394635.1). GTDB lineage: Bacteria > Bacillota_I > Bacilli_A > Erysipelotrichales > Erysipelotrichaceae > UBA4312. The sequence continues at coordinate 48,968 of DGUK01000068.1, read as the reverse complement.
TCAATAGAGGTTTCGTAATTGTGTAAACGAGTGTTTTCTATCTTCATGCTCTTACCAGTATTCTCTCTTGATTCCGTTATTTCCTTGTATTTCTTCGATGTTCCACGGCTCACTTTGAGATAGATCCCAGTAGTAATTGGTTGTGTCATTGAAATGATCTTGTTCCAGCTGGCTCTTTTGAAACTCCCATTCCATTAAATCTTCCCGATTCATGACACCATCTCCTTTTCTAATGTTACTATATCTTTCAAGTTGACAACTATGATGTCGTATTGAAAGGATTTTAGGGTATATGCTATAATGTAACGGATTTTTGAGCAGAGGATATTTATGAACAACAAAGCATTCCATTTTGAAATTGAAAAACGGATCGATCACCACTTAGGTCGTGCCGGTATTATTCATACACCGCATGGCGATATTAAAACACCGGCTTTTATGACGGTAGGAACCAAAGGATCTGTCCACTTTTTATCAATGGACGATCTGCAGCAGATCGGTGCCCAAGCCATGTTATCCAATGGATATCATTTACGCAATCGATCCTATGAAATCAGTGAAGACGGTGGTTTATCCCAATGGTCTGGCTGGGAAGGGCCGACCTTAACGGATTCTGGAGGTTTCCAGGTGATGTCTTTAGGCTCTGGGTTAGGAAAAGTCGTAAATATGGATCGGGTCAAGGATGTCATCAATACGGAAAAGAAAGACCGTCTGGCATTAGTCAGTGAGAAAGGTGTGGACTTTCATGATCCGTATACCGACCAGGATGATTTCATCGGGCCGGAACAATCTATGCAGATCCAGTGCCGGATCGGTGCCGATATCCATATGGCCTTTGATGAACTGACTTCACTGGCGGATACCTATGAATACAATGTGGAAGCTTTGGGAAGAACCGAGCGGTGGGCACAGCGGTCTTTGGATGAACATAAAAAACATTGTATGGATCTGGGATATTACCAGGCCTTGTATGGAGTCCTGCAGGGAGGACGCTGGGAAGATCTGCGTCGTTCCACTTCGAAGAAGCTGGCAAAGATGGATTTTGACGGTTATGGTTTAGGTGGTGCCTTTCTGAAAGAAGATTTGGGAGAAATCCTGCGTTGGTGCTGTGAAGAACTGCCGGAAAATAAGCCAAGGCATTTGTTAGGGTTATCACGACCGGATGATATTCTGATCGGTACGATGATGGGAGCCGATACGTTTGATTGTGTCGCACCGACCCGGGAAGCCCGTCATGGCCGGATCTATACCCACTATGGATACTATAATATCACCAACGATCCTCATAGCGATGCCCCATTGGAACCGGGATGTGACTGTCCGACTTGTCGGGCCGGATACAGCCGGGCACAACTATATACTTTATTGAAATCAGAAAAGAAAGAGGAGAAGTATCAATTCTTCAATCTGGCTTCGATGCATAATCTTCGTTTTATTATCCGTCTGACCGAGGAGATCCGCCAGGCAATTCTGGATGGGACTTTTATGGAATATAAGGATACATTTATCAAAAATTATTATCATCGGTAACATCATCAAAAAAGATGATGTTTTTTAAACTTCATTTAAGCTAGGATTCTTATACTTGCATCAGATGAAATGGAGGAGACAACATGAGACAAAAAATGTTGGCATTTGCGGTGGCATTGAGCATGTGCTGCCCGACTATAACAGCGTGTACCAGTGCACAGACAGTTACTGAACAAACAAAACAAGAAGACACAGAGAGTGCTTCGGCCAATCTGACCAAAGAGGATATTACCGTCAAGGACACTTATGAAAATAAGGAAGATGGCCAGCATGCCATTGAAGTAGATGGACAAGAGCAGTCCTATGCCAATATCGGCGTAACCAAGACAGGGGAAGCGGATGGAGATGAAGCTGATTTCTATGGAGAAAACGCGGCGGTCTTTGCGACCAATGGTGGCACCTTGACCATCACAGATTCTTTGATTGAATCCAACGGAACCCATGCCAATGGTGTGTTTTCCTATGGGGAAGCGACAACGATCAATATTTCCGATTCCGTCATTGAAACACAAGGGAACTGCTCCGGCGGTTTGATGACCACAGGAGGCGCTACGATGAATGCGAGCAATCTGACGATCCATACAACCGGCAATTCCTCAGCAGCCATACGGAGCGATCGTGGTGGAGGAACGGTCAATGTAGATCAGGGATCCTATGTGACAGAGGGTACCGGTTCTCCGGTAATCTATTCCACCGCGGATATTACGGTATCCAATGCGAAGATGGAATCCACAGCCAGCCAGGGTATCGTCATTGAAGGAAAGAATTCTGTAACGTTGGAAAATGTGGATCTGACAGCCGATAACAATACCCAAAATAGCGATAAGTCCGATACCTACCAGGCAGTGATGATCTATCAGTCGATGAGCGGGGATGCGGATAGTGGAACGTCTGCTTTCACCATGAAGGAAGGCATCTTGACAAATAAGAACGGCGATGTTTTCTTTGTCAATAATACGGCCTGTACGATTGATTTAGATCAGGTAAGTATCACCAATGAAGATGAAGATGGACTCTTCTTACGAGCGCAAGCCGCCGGCTGGGGTCAGGAAGGCTCCAATGGAGGCAAGGTGAACTTGACGGCTACTTCACAGGAAATCGACGGGGATATGGTTGTCGATGAGGTTTCGGTATTAAATATGTATCTGAATGACAACTCCAGCTATTCCGGCGCCATCAATACCGATGGCCAGGCCGGAGAAGTATATGTGGAAATTGAAAAAGGCAGTACATGGACATTGACGGCCGATTCGTATGTGACCAGTCTGACATGTGAAGCGGATGCGATCGACTGCAACGGATATACTTTATATGTAGATGGCCAGGCTTATGAACCAGGTAGCGTCAGCGAAGGCAAAGCCATTGAGATCACCACCGAAAACGAATCACAGCAGCCGGAAGGGGAGAAGCCGGAAGGAATGCCAGGCGAAAAACCAGAAGGAATGCCAGGTGAAAAACCGGAAGAATAGAAGCTGAAAATAAAAACTCTTATTTAAAATACCAATGCCTATCTCATAAAGAGATAGGTTTTTATATGGCCTTTCCTATATGACCTGGTAAAAAGTACAATACACTGTCGGCAAATGAGGTTCATGGAATGATTGAGAAGTACCGCACACTCATAAAACCGAAAACATAGAAGCGATTGCAGACACAACAGCAGAAAGGGAGCGGAGATGTACCAATTAGGCATTTTTAATACCTGGAGTAATACGTTTTATAGAAGAATTTATTAAATGAAAAATACTTTTTTTGGTTTTTTTTTTGACCAAATAGGGTGGTGTACTTTATAGGGATATGTCTATTATTTAATTAAGATAATTAGGCTGGTCATTGAATAATAATGAAAGAAAAAACAACATCATCTGTATTAAGAAAAGGAGGAAATCATAACGAAAAATAATAGCAGGTGTACTTAGTGTTTTCTACTTTTTGTCCAGGCCCTTATGGCTGAGGAAAATGACACTCATGAATGAAGATGCAGTTATTGATACTTTATCAAAACAAATAGGGGAGAGCTATATTCTCGATGAAAATGGAAATTCGCTCGGAAGCTTACCAGCCGAAGTTGCCAGCATTGAAGTGGTTTGATGGTGCGTGGGATGGAATTCAAGCTGTTAATGGACTGTGTATAATTGAACAATAAACTCACAGACATTCAGTGGTTCTACTACGTATTTCATTTAATGATGTTAAATAAAACAGGAGGATGACATGACTACAAAACATTTTAAATGTTTGGAATTTGATGATTTAAATCAACAACTAAAAATAAAAATAGGTACAAATGAAACCATTAAATATAATGAAATTGATAAAGTATCTATCTTAAACGAAGAAGCCAAGTTTCGTGGTAAAACAAAGCCGTTTTCCCATCAAGTATTGGGAGGGACAACATTTTATACTTTATTAGGAGAACCATCCCTTTATGTCGGCTTAAAAATCGTTTTAAAAGATCAATCGATTTGTGCTGCCTATGTCTCTGATCGCAAAACAAGGGTAAATACGGATATTTATCGAGAGGACAGACAAGAAGCTGAGAAAATAAAAAAGGCAATTATTCGAAGAATGGATCATGCTTGACCGAAAGGATACTGGTATTGTAGCAGGGTATGACAACCTTCTTGATTCGGAAGGTGTCATACCCTTTTTCCTTTCCTTTAGAAAGTGATCCGCATGGATAAAAAGTCTCATTCATTTTTAAAAGGGTTCAAATAAATTGCAGCTTTTTACTTTGTCTCCAACAATGGCTCCAACCGCTGTAGAAACAGCTTGACAGCCGGAGAGAAGCTCTGGTATTTCTTGGTTACGATATACAGATTGACCTGTAGATTAGGAATAAATGGTTGAAAGATCAGATTTTTGTGATCTGGTTCCACCAGGCCTTGCAGGCAAAGTGCCGAGCCCATCCCCTGCTCAACCATAAAGGTTGCGTTGTATATCAGATTATAGGTGGCCGTAATCTGCAGATCATGGATATGAAAGCCGTCCAGATCCAGACTGTTCTTGGAGTGAAGCAATCGTTCCGGAACCAGCAGCGGAATATTGGCCAGAGATGATAAAGGAACGGGGCGGTCTGCCAATGGATCGGTTCGCCGGCGCAACAAGCCGAAGGTATCATGATGTTTTAAAAGCCGATAGTCATATTTTTCATGAAGTGTTTCCCCAATCTGTAAACCGATATCCAACAACCCTTTATCCAACCGATCTATCACTGTCAGGATATCACTGCTGAATACATGGAAGTGGATCTTAGGAAATTCTGCCTGGATCTGCTGAAAAACAACTGCCAGCTGGCGCATGGCCGGCGTTTCTGCGCAGCCTATATAAATATCACCGGCCAATGATTTCTGTTCGCTTTTTAGATCTGTTTCAGTTTTTTCCATGAGCTGGATCATTTGGGCGGCCCGGTTGCGAAAGTACATTCCTTGTTTGGTCAAAGTGGTTTTCTTTTTCCCCCGGATAAACAGCTGGACACCTAACTGCTTCTCCAGATCCATCATCTGTTTGGATAAGGTAGGCTGGGAGATATGAAGCATATTGGCAGCCCGGGTTATATTCTGTTCACGCGCAATGGCCAGAAAGTATTGAAGATGACGGGTTTCAATCATAAAAGAACCTCCTTGTTGATATAGTAACATTCATAATATCTATTATAAAGTATTCATTATAACTATTATCTATTTATTAAAAAAGCTTTTATAATACAAATAACAGGAGGTAATTATGTTGAATAAACAGTCACACAAGGATCTGCAGCAGCTGCTGAAGGATTGTGGATGCAGCGAGAAAATGACAGAACAGTATTTGAACTACGAAATGAATCAGAATACCTTCGATCAGATCCGTTTGTTGGATCAGCAGAGAACCTTGATTCTGGATCGGTTACACCGGGCCCAGGAACAAATTGACTGTATTGATTATGCTCTTTTTGAATTGGAACAGAAAAAATAAACCAGGAGGAATCTATGAAAGAAAAAATTGTACAGACAGCCGGTCGGGAATCGTTAGGAGAATTTGCACCGGATTTTGCCCATTATAATGACGATGTGTTGTTTGGGGAGAACTGGAATAACGAAGATATCGATGTAAAAACAAGATGTATCATTACAGTCGTTGCGTTGATGTCTTCCGGTATTACGGATTCTTCATTATTGTATCATTTACAGAATGCGAAAGCGCATGGTGTATCCCAAAAGGAGATAGCAGCCATCATTACCCATGTGGCCTTTTATGCCGGATGGCCAAAAGCCTGGGCGGTATTTAATCTGGCCAAACAGGTTTGGACGGAAGAATCACAGCCAGTCAGTGACAAGGATCGGTTTCAAAAGGAGATCTTATTTCCGATTGGTCAACCCAATGATGCCTATGCGCAATATTTTACCGGGCAGAGCTATCTGGAACCGCTTAGCACGGAACAAGTGCCAGTATTTAACGTTACCTTTGAACCTGGCTGCCGCAACAACTGGCATATTCATCATGCCACAAGTGAAGGTGGACAGATGTTGATTTGTATCGGTGGTCGTGGCTGGTACCAGGAAGAAGGCAAGGAAGCTGTCGCTCTAACACCGGGCACTGTAATCAATATCCCGGCCAATGTAAAACACTGGCACGGGGCCGCCAAAGACAGTTGGATGTCCCATCTGGCGATTGAAGTCAAAGGACAGGAAGCCTCCACACAGTGGTGTGAACCGGTCAGCGATGAGCAATATAATGGATTAGAATAGGAGAAAGATGATGGCGAATACATTAGTGGCATATTTCAGTGCAAGTGGAGTAACGAAAAGAGTGGCAGAAAAGGTGGCCAAAGCTGCCAATGCAGATCTTTTTGAAATCCAACCGAAGACTCCGTATACCAAGAAAGATCTAAGCTGGATCAATCCTTTAAGCCGCAGCTCCAAAGAGATGAAAGATCCAAACAGCCGTGTGGAAATCGTTGGAACTGTTGCGGAGATGGAACAATACGATACGGTATATATCGGGTTTCCTATCTGGTGGTATGTAGCACCTCATATTATCAACAGCTTTTTGGAACAATATGATTTTAGCGGAAAGACGATCCATGTCTTTGCGACATCGGGATCCAGTGGCATGGGCAATACAGTAGCTGAGCTGAAGCCTTCGGCACCGGGGGCCATCTTTGGAAAAGCACAGCGTATGGCTGGCCGCGTTTCCCAGGAAGAAGTAGACCAGTGGGTGCACAAATAGGAGGAAGTATGGAATTTAAAGACGTTATATCTAAACGATATTCATGTAAAAGCTATTCAGAAAAACCATTGGAAAGTGAAAAACTAAAGGCAATCCTGCAGGCAGGACGCTTAGCGCCGACCGCCAAGAATTTACAAGAGCAGCATATTTACGTTCTGCGTTCCAATGAAGCGTTGGCTAAGATCGATCAGTTGACTCCATGTCGTTATGGAGCACCGGTTGTATTGATGGTCGCTTTTGATAAAAACAATGTGTTTACTTACCCGGGGGAACAAAGAAATTCCGGCATCGAGGATGCCTCTATCGTTGCCACACATATGCTGCTGGCAGCAGCCGATCAGGCGGTGGACAGCTGCTGGATCAATTTCTTCGATCCGGATAAGGCAGCCAAACTGTTTGATCTGCCGGACCATGAAGAAGTATTGATGTTGATGGACCTTGGCTATGCCAAGGAAGGGGTACAACCTTTACCGAATCACACCAATCGGAAAGATCTGGATCAAACGGTAACATATCTATAAAGAGAACAAAGCGCATAGGCGCTTTTTTCGTGGTTCATGTATAATAAAGAAAAGGGGGAACGATGTATGAATTTAGAACAGGCCATGCGCCAACGTCATTCCGTACGTAGTTATAAACAGACACCAATGAAAAAGGATACAATAGAACAGCTGTTAAAGATCATAGATGAATGCAACAAGGAAAGCGGTCTGCATATCCAGTTGATCACAGACGAACCCAAAGCGTTTCACAGCCGTATGGCTCATTACGGAAAGTTTTCGGATGTACACAATTATATTGCCCTGATTGGAAAGAAAAGTAAGGATTTGGAAGAGAAATGTGGCTACTATGGGGAAAAGATTGTTTTGGAAGCCCAGCGGATGGGACTGAATACGTGCTGGGTTGGCTTGACTTTTAAAAAGATCAAAGAGGTACTGCGCATCGATGATACCGAAAAACTGGTGATGGTCATCGCCATTGGGTATGGAACGGAAACAGGGCATGCTCATAAGTCAAAGGGGATGAAAGATGTTTCCAATGTTTCTGATGACAGTCCGGAATGGTTTATCAAAGGAGCAGAAGCTGCCTTACTGGCACCGACTGCCATGAATCAGCAGAAGTTCATGCTGACACAAAAAGGGAATACAGTACATGCCAAGGCAGGTTTCGGGCCTTTTTCCAAAGTGGATCTGGGAATCGTGAAATATCATTTTGAAATTGGAGCCGGAAAGGAAAACTTTAGCTGGGTATAAAGAAGCTTTTGTGCAAGCAGAAAGGAAAAAGAAAACGGATTGGATGGGTAGACCCTACAATCCGTTTTTTATCTTATGTTTCAGGCTTTCTGTTTGCCCATATCCGACAGATTGGCAAGAACAGTAAACAGGCAGCTGGTTCCGATCGCGATCACAATACAGATGACTGTTTGTAGTGCATGATTCGGATTGGCCATAAAGGGTGCCATAAAAGCCGGAATATATGCAGTTCCTTTGACTCCCAGGGCCCCAACGGCAATACCGGAGATGGTGGCTGCAAGGATAGTTCCCGCAAAAACTTTCTTGCTGGAGAACATAAAGGGGTAGGCTGCCTCCACAAAGGTACCGAATCCGATATTGATAAACAAATTCGGTACGCAGGCTACACGGTCGCTGGGACGCCTTGGCTTGATGATATTGGCTATTTGCACACCGGCACAGACCATCACCAGACACATCATATCGATGCTGCCCAAAAAGGAATAACCGGTCGCCTCCATTTCAAGCAATACGATTGGAAGAATGGCGGCATGGTAAACACCACCCATGATCGCAAACCAGATGGCAAAACCAGCTACACCACCGGCAAGGATCGGATTGAACGCAATGCATAGGTCAAGGATGTTTTTGATGCCGTTTCCGATAAACAATGCAGCTGGCGCAATGATCAACATACCGACCAAGCCGGCAATCAGACCGGATAGACCGCCTGCGGCAATGTTGGCTGTGGTACCAGGGATGTTATGACGGAAACAAAGATTGATAATATAGTAAGCCAGAATACCAGCTATGATCCCGGTGATCAGCCCACCGATGATCCCACCGTCCACGGACATAGCTCCGGCAATGATCCCGGCGACAATACCGACTTCATCCAGCCCGGATACCTGCTTGGCTGCAATCGCTGCCAGGATGATTGGAAGAATGCCAACAAGATTGTTAAAGACCTCTTCAAGAGCGGACAATCCGGGAATCTTGCTTAAAGCCAGGCACAAGGCCATCGCAATAAATCCAGGAAGACTGGACATCATTATGCCATGCAGGTTGATCCGTTTCCAGATATTACCTTCCTGTACCTTGGCGCTGCCTGTATTTCCGATGACCGGTGTATACTTTAGGTTCCATTCCTTGGCAAAAGCAGCCATAGCACTGATGGCTCGTGTTCGATTGGTCGTTCCGGTCGTACCACTGGCTGCAATCACATGGCATCCCATCGCCTGTGTATTTGCCATGGAGGTTCCGCCGGTACCGGCAATTGGTATCTGTTTTTCGCTGGCTGCCCGCAATGCTTCCTGATTGACACCTTTTGGATCACAGCTCATCAGCAGGATCCCGTCGATCTGATCCCGACGAATCATATCCGCTAGTTTTTTGTCATAGACATTGGCTTCTTCGTTGATTTCCTGTAACGTCTTTTCCGCTGTTTCCTGCAACACGCCGTTGTCAACATAATATAATTTTGCTTTTGCGTTGGCTTGGATGCTATCCATCGATTGACCGGCACCTATAAATTGAACAAAGGTGATATCTGCATCTATACTATTTGCCTGGGTAAAGATCTCTCGCATCATTCCATAGGGGTCACTGCCACCCTGGCTGTATAGATTTCCACCACTGCTTCCTACTACCGCAATTCTTTTCATTTACAATCTCCTTACATTTGTTTACAAATTGATGTAAAAAATTTACATCTAGTGTAAGAATACCATAGGATCCTATTTTTTTCTATGTTCTTTTTGATGGTTATATATCCTGTACATTTTTTCTTGTGTTTTCAAAAAAACTTTTTATAATGAGGTTTATGAAATTGATAAAGACAGGCCATATTCTTGCGATTTTTACCATTGTTTTCTGGGGAACTACGTATATATCCACAAAGGTTCTGCTGGTCGATTTTCAACCGATCGAGATCCTTTTGATCCGTTTTCTCATGGGCTATCTCGGATTATGTGTACTTTGTCCGACACCGGCCAAAAAGCAATCGTTTTCATATGAGCTTTTATTAGCTATGGGCGGATGGAGCGGAATTACCATCTATTATTTGTTGGAGAATATCTCTTTGCAGTATACGACCGCCAGCAATGTCGGTATTATTATAGCCATCGCACCTTGCTTGACAGCTCTTTTATCCAGGCTTTTTTTAAAAGGTCAGGAAACGTTGAAACCGATTTTCTTTTTGGGATTTTTGATTGCGATGGCAGGTATATTGCTGATCCATTACAATGGGACCCGGATGCACCTCAATCCACTAGGTGATTTCCTTGCAATCTGTGCTTCGGTGGCCTGGGCTGTATATTCCATTTTCAGTAAAAAAGTGGGTAATCTGCCGATGACGACATTGCAGGCAACCCGTCGTATCTTTCTATATGGTATACTGGCCATGATTCCCGGTTTTATCGCCATGCATGGCCAATTGGATCCGACGTTGATTGTTAAGCCTGTGAATGGACTGAACTTGTTGTTTCTTGGATTTGGGGCATCAGCATTGTGCTTTGTGCTTTGGAATGAAGCGGTAAAACGGATCGGTGCGATCAAAACCAGTGTATATATCTATCTGACGCCGGTTGTGACGGTTACAACATCGGCTTTGATCCTTTCTGAACCGGTCACTTGGATGGAAGTGATGGGCATCGTGTTAACAATGGTGGGCCTGATCCTGTCAAATAAATAATGCTTTCATGATATACTAACTGTAAATAAGGAGAATACTATGGCGAATCAACATACATCCAATGATCTGGTTGGAATTGGTAAAGAAATTCATGATACCGTCCAGAAAGCGACATCCAGCCAGAACTATGCAAATCTGAATCAGAATGTCCGCCAATCTGTGGAGCATATGACATTGACACAGCAGATGAGCGAACAAACCAAAGCACGTGCAAAAGCCAGAGAGCTGGCAGCGAAAAAACCGCCGATTGCCGGGAATTTTTCATCTATGGATAAGAAGGAGAACGCAGCCAGAACAATGAAAAACCTGGGGACGGCTCTAATGATACCGGGCTTAGGTTTTCTTGTTTTGGTGATAGGTGGGGCTTTGACAGGATATGGCATTTCACCGAATGTTCTGCCAGAAGTGGCCATCCATGGAATCTTCCCTGCTGCACTGACCGCCAGTGGTGTGTTTTTCCGACAGCGTGGACTGCATCGCCTAGGTAAGATCCGTCGCTGGCATCTGTATATGTCGGCTTTGGGAACGAAAGAAAAATGTTCGATCAAGGAATTGTGCGTTCTTTCCGGTAAGACAAGTAGAGTGGTCGAGGAAGATTTACGGGAACTGGTAGGTGAAGGATTGCTGCCGCAGGCACATCTGGATTTTGAAAACGGATATATCTATACGAGTGATCAGTCGTATGAACAAGCCCTATTACCTCCTAAACCAGTGCAGAAAAAAAAGGAAACAGCAACCCTGCCCAAGGAAAGCGAAAACTATATCAAGCAGATCCATACATATAATGAATGGATCAAGGATGAAAAGGTATCAGAAGAACTGGATACCATGGAAAAGATCGTTCGCAGCATCCTCGAATATGTAGAAGAACATCCAGAAAAACAGGATGAAACTGAAAAGATGATGAAGTACTATCTACCGACGACGATGAATCTTCTCGAAGCATACCGGAACTTAAGTGAACAACCGGTGCAGGGCGAAAACATCACGAAATCCAAACAGGAGATCGAACAGACTTTGTCAACTATCAACGGAGCTTTTGCTCGTCTGTTTGACAGCCTTTATCAGGATGACAGTATTAATATTTCCAGTGAGATCACGGTCTTGAACGTTCTGCTGGCTCAGCAGGGACTGACTGAAAAGAGAATGAAAGATAAATTGGAAGTAAAATGAAAATATTCTTGAACAAATGAAAGTCTTTCAGTAAAATTAAATATAGATATTTAGAAGTAACATTATGTTGCTTCTTTTTATGAGGAGAGAGACTATGATCGAATGGATTACCAATGTAAACGGAGTCATTAATGAAGCTATCTGGGGCTGGCCAGCCCTGGTTCTACTGGGCTTTACCGGCGTGTTGATGACATGTATGACCAAATTCTTCCAGATTACACATTTTAAGTACTGGATGCAGCATACTATTGGTGCAATCTTTGCTGATAAGCATGTGACGGCGCATACATCGGATCGCACGATTTCCCAGTTTCAGTCATTATGTACAGCGTTAGCGGCTACAGTAGGAACGGGTAATATTGTTGGGGTAGCCGGTGCTATAGCGATTGGTGGTCCTGGTGCTGTTTTCTGGATGTGGATCATTGCGTTTTTTGGAATGATGACCAACTATTCGGAAAATGTATTGGGTATTTTATATCGTCGTCGCAATTCGGAAGGAGAATGGAGCGGTGGCGCCATGTACTATCTACGAGATGGTCTGGGAAGGAAAAAAGGCTGTAAACAACTGGGAAGGGTTTTAGCCATCATGTTTTCCTGCTTCTGTTTGCTGGCATCCTTCGGTATCGGGAATATGAGCCAGGTAAATTCCATGGTTTCTAATATTCATCATGCGTTCCATATTCCGAATATTGCGGTTGGTATCTTCTTGTTTGTAGCTGTTGGTCTGGTCACTATTGGTGGTATTAAGCGGATTGCAGCTATGACCGAAAAGCTGGTTCCGCTCATGGTTGTATTGTATCTGTTAGGAACGTTGACGATCATCTGTATGCACATCACAACGATCCCAGCTGTTTTCACATCTATTTTTAAAGGAGCTTTTCATCTGAAGAGTGCGACTGGTGGTGCCGTGGGAGCCGGTATCATGACCGCGATGAAAATGGGAATGAAGCGCGGTGTATTCTCCAATGAAGCGGGCCTAGGCTCGAGTGTTATGGTACATTCCAGTTCAAATGTAAAAGAGCCGATCCGTCAAGGTATGTGGGGCATCTTTGAAGTCTTTGCGGATACCATCGTTGTTTGTACTTTGACCGCTTTTACGATCCTATCCAGCGGAGCTGTAAATCTGGAAACCGGCGCTTTGAGTGCAACAGCCGAAGCCGTCGGTTCAAACTCGCTGATGTCCTATGCGTTTGAAATGACTTTTGGAAAACCGGGTTCCATGTTCATTGCCCTGGCGATCTTGTTATTTGCATATTCTACGGTATTGGGTTGGTCCCATTATGGCTCTAAAGCTTTTGAATATTTGTTTGGTACCCGGTCCATTCTTATCTATCGGATCATCTTCGTATGTGTGGTTTTAGCGGGATCTGTGATCCAGGCACAGCTTGCATGGGATATTTCCGATACATTTAATGGATTGATGATGCTGCCAAACTTGATTGGTGTGTTGGCTTTATCTCCGCAGGTTATGGAATGCACGCAAAATTATGTTGACCGAAAAATGCACCATCGTACAGATGTCAAGCCGATGTTGTCTCTATGGGATGATATTGAAGCTGAACAGCTACAACGTCCGGACGAAGATTAAGTGAATGGAAAAGACTTCGAAAACGAAGTCTTTTTTTACGGAGATAAAGAATGGGATATAATAAAAGCAGGAAAGGAAGAGTGTGATGAAGCATGAATGTAAAATAACGGTCCTGGACACAAAATGTTTTCCTGAATACCAAAATGCTTATCTGGCCGATCCTCAATCCGGCCCTTGTCCCTTCTTTAAGAAAGGACAGACCTTTTTGTTAAAAAGAACACCGCAGCAGGATGATTTCTACCATTTGATGAATGGAAAATTCTGTGGGGAAGCCTGGGATGCCATTAGCCGCTATGTATATACGGCTTTGCAGGGAGGATCGATCATGCAAGGATGGACAAAAGACGATCGTATGATGATTGCCTGCTGTAACGATGGAACCCGGACGGTCATCTTTAAGATTGAGCGGATCGATATTCCGGAAAATGAAAAGGAAAGGCAATGGCTTTTAGAACAAGACTTTTCGAATTCGGTTGAAGATGCCTATACAGGATAAAAGAGCTACACAGAGTAGCTCTTTATTCGTTTTTATAGACTTCGTTGATTTTCATACCAGCGTCTTCTAACGCTTTCATTAGTTCATCATTGACAACGCTGTCACAGCGGATCAGTAAATCAGCGGTTCCATCTTCTTGCGGATAGACACCGATGCTCTGAATGTTGATATTCTGGTCAACAAATATTTTTGAAAGTTTTCCTACTGTTCCAATTTCATCTTTAACGGATACAGTGATCCGCGCTCCTTTATGACCCCAGCCAAGCATGGTTAAGAAAGTGGAGAATACGTCATTCTGGGTCACAATACCGACCACCTCATTGTCATCGTTGACAACAGGCAAACAACCGATATCATTGGTTAACATACGTTCGGTTGCGGTTTCCACCAGGTCATAATCCTTGACCGTAATGACATTTTTTACCATGACGGTTTCTACTTTGGTCTTGGACATCAAATAATTTAATTCATAAATAGATAAGCTGGTAGCCATACCGCCTCCGTTTTCGGAGATGGTACCTTCTGTAATCAGTCCGACCAGCTTTTTATTGTGGTCAACAACCGGTACACGGTGGATATTGTTGGCCTTCATGATATCGATCAGTCTTGAAATACTGGCATCTGATTCTGTGCAGATGACATCTTTTGTCATAACGTCTTTGACTTTAAACATGTTATCCTCCTAAATAAGCCTTCTGAATTTCAGGGCTTTCAATTAATTCTTTTCCCGTTCCGGTCAATACAACATTGCCTGTTTCCAGAACATAGGCACGATTGGCAATAGATAGGGCCATTTTCGCATTCTGTTCAACCAGCAGTATTGTTGTTCCTTGTTCGTTGATTTCCTTGATGATCCGGAAGATTTCCTTTACCAGCAAAGGGGCTAGTCCCATGCTTGGTTCATCCAGCAGCAAAAGCTTTGGTTTGGCCATCAAGGCACGGGCCATGGCCAGCATTTGTTGTTCACCACCGGATAATGTAGCGGCATCCTGGTTAATACGTTCCTTCAGGATCGGGAATAATTCATAGGCATGATCCAGATCCTTTTCGATTCCTTCTTTATCTTTACGCAGGAAAGCGCCCATCAACAGGTTTTCATAGACAGTCAGACCGGTAAAGATACGACGGCCTTCCGGTACTTGTGTCAAACCGGCAGCAACGATTTTTTTGGCACTGGTCTTGGTGATATCGTTTCCCATAAAGGAAATGGTTCCGCTACTTTTCGGTGTGATATTGCTGATCGCATGCAGCATAGTGGTTTTACCCGCCCCGTTGGCTCCGATCAAAGAGACAATTTCACCTTCATTGACATCCAGGCTGATCCCTTTCAGTGCCTCAATGACACCATAGTGCACATGTAGATCTTTAACTTCTAACATTGCCATATTAGATTTCCTCCCCAAGATATGCCTTGATAACGAATGGATCGTTTTTAACTTCATCCGGTGTGCCGGAGGCAATCAGCTTTCCATAGTTCAATACATAGATCCTCTCACAGATAGACATAACCAGGGACATATCGTGTTCGATCAGGATGATCGTCAGATTGTATTTATCCCGGATCTTATAGATCAGCTGGGTCAAGTCAGCCGTCTCCTGAGGGTTCATACCGGCAGCCGGCTCATCCAGATAGAGGATTTCCGGTTGGATAGCTAGGGCCCGGGCGATTTCCAGACGACGTTGTTCACCATAAGGCAGGTTGGTGGCCATCTCATGGCGCTTTCCATATAAACCAACTTCTTCCAGCAGTTCACACGCTTTTTCCTCTACCCATTTCTCTTCTGTATAATAAGATGGGGTCCGGAAAATTGCTGACAGAATGCCATAACGGATATTCTTATGCATGGCTACCTTTACATTTTCCAGAACGGTCATAGATTTAAATAATCGGATGTTCTGGAATGTACGGGCCACACCATAGGCCGTGATCTTATAAGGCTTCAGACCGCCGATCGATACTTTCTTTCCATCCTTGGTCATCTCGATCAAACCTTCACTTGGTTCGTATACACCGGTCAATAAGTTGAACAATGTCGTTTTTCCGGCACCATTTGGACCGATCAATCCGATCAATTCACCTTTTTCAATGGTCATATTGACATTGGATACGGCACATAGACCTCCAAAGTTTTTGGTCAATCCTTTAACTTCAAGTAAGGAGCTCATGATTTTCTCTCCTTTCTTTTCAGCAGTTTTTCAAATGATAATTCCCGCGTTCCTAATAAACCGGTTGGTTTAAAGATCATGATGCTGACAAGAGCCACACCATAGATAATCATACGCAGGTTTGAGAAGTTCTGTAAGATCATGTTCAAGAAACCAATCACAATGGCAGCAATGACAGACGAAGTCATGGAGCCCATGCCGCCGAATACCACCATAACGAGAATATCGATAGAACGGTTAAAGTTGAACTGTGTCGGTTTGATGACATAGAAATTACATGCGAATAAAGCACCGGCCAAAGAAGCTAACAAGGCACCGATAATAAAAGCACTGACTTTATATTTTGTCGTGTTGATCCCCATTGCTTCACTGGCAATTTCATCTTCACGGATCGAGATACAGGCACGTCCGGGAGCACTGCGGGTAAAGTTACATACGATGATGATGGAGATAACCATACATATAAACAACAAGGTAAATGTCGTCAATTTGGGAATACCGGATAAACCGGCCGCACCATTGGTAATCTTCATATTCATTACGATGATACGGATGATTTCCGCAAATCCCAGCGTAGCGATCGCTAAGTAATCGCCTCGAAGACGAAGGGTCGGTACCGATACGATTAAAGCAGCGACCGTGGAGATGACCATTCCTACTAAAACACCCAGGAATAAGCCGCCAAGGTTTGGCATCATCTTTGTGATGACCCCGGCACTGTAGGCACCGATACACATGAATCCGGCATGTCCCAGAGAGAATTGACCACAGATACCGATGATCAGGTTCAAGGATACAGCCAGGATAATATTGATCAGGATGTTATAGATCGTAATTGTGTAATAGGAGCTGATAATGCGGAAATTGATCAGCACACTTAAAAGGATATATACCGCTACGGAAAGAGCCATCCAGCATAGATTGGCTTTTGATAATATTTTCTTGCTCATACTCTACACCTTTTCTCTTTCATTTTTACCTAACAAACCCTCCGGTTTGATAATCAGGATCAGAATCAAAATAACATACACGATGGCATCTTTATACAGGGAACTGCCATAGGCAATAACCATCGTTTCGGCAATTCCGATAAACAAGCCGCCGATCATGGCTCCCGGCACACTGCCGATGCCGCCGAATACAGCAGCAATAAAAGCCTTCAGGCCTGGGGTCATACCCATCAGAGGGTTGATGGAGTTATAATACACACCAACCAGGATACCGGCAACACCGGCTAATGCGGAGCCTAAAAGGAATGTAAAAGAAATGACGGTATCGACATTGATTCCCATAAGCTTAGCAGCGTTTTCATCCACGCTGACAGCACGCATAGCACGTCCCATCTTGGTATGACGGATGATATACTGCAAGACGATCATCATGACGATCGTAATGACCAGAATGTAGATCTGTTGTGTGGAGACCTTTACAGATCCAATCTGAAAGGTTGAATTATTCAGTAAAACAGGGTATGTTTTTTTCTCCGAGCCCATAACCAGCTGTGTTGTATATTCCAAAATATAACTGACACCCATGGCGGTAATCAGGGCGGAGATCCGAGTGGCATGACGTAATGGTTTGTATGCAACACGCTCGATCAATACACCCATGATTCCACAGAAGACCATGGAACCGATCATGGCAGGGAAGAATCCCACACCCAGCTTTGTGGTAACGATATAAGCAACAAAGCTTCCCAGCATGTAAATATCCCCATGCGCAAAGTTGATCAGCTTGATGATCCCGTATACCATCGTATACCCCAGCGCAATCAGGGCATATATGCTTCCTAATGACATCCCGTTTACTATTTGTTGAAGAAACTGTGTCATAGTATCTCTCTCCTTCCTTAAATGTGGAAAAAAGCCAAGGAGAATCCTTAGCTTTTTCTCTACGTTGTACGTATTTGTTTACTTAACGGTTACTTCTGCATTTGTTTCTGCACCGTTTGTAGCAGCATCGATAACCAATACAGATTTAACAGGTGTATGCGTTTCATCAAATGTAAAGCTTCCTGTCAATCCGTCAAATTCAGCTTTCTCCAATGCTTCCTGTAAAGCAGGTCCGGTTGCACCGGCTTCTTCCAGAGCCTGGATACCTAACATAACAGAGTCATAAGCTAAATAAGAGAACATGTTCAGAGCATCTTCACCATATTCTTCAATATAGGCTTTTTTGAATTCTTCCTGTGCTTCTGTCGGAGCGCCGGATGCGATAGCCGTAGTGAAGAATACATCATTCAGATTTTCCTTGCCGGCCAACTGAGCCAATACAGTCGAGTCAAATCCGTCAGCCCCAACGATCGTAGCATCGATTCCCATTTCACGAGCCTGTTTGATGATCAAACCAGCTTCACCATAGTATCCGGCTACATATAATACGTCAAAATCCTTTTCGGATAATTTAGTCAGGATCGCGTTGAAATCTGTATCTCCGGCATTGTAGCTTCCGTCTTTTAAAGAGTTGATGACTTCGCCACCGTTCGCTTCAAATGTTTCGATGAACTGATTTGCCAGTCCCTGACCATAATCACTTGTTTCAGCAAGAACAGCCGCCTTTTTCTTTCCCATATCCTTGGCTGCATACTGTGCCATGGCTGCACCCTGGTAAGAATCTTCAAAGCAGATACGGAATGCACTTGGATATACTTCATCTCCGTTCATTGTTGCGTTGATCTGTGTAGCTGATGGGGAAATAACCGGAACGCTACTGTCACTGGCAACTTGATATGTAGCGATAGAAGCACCACTTGTTGCCGGTCCGACGATGAAGGCAACCTGATCTTCTTCAATCAACTTGGTAGCCGCTGTTGTACTTTCCGCAGCATCACCTTTGTTGTCAACGGATACATATTCCAATTTGTACTTCGCATCTTCACTTTCATTGTACATTTTAATAGCTAATTCAACAGCGTTGGATTCTGCTGTACCATAGCTGGCAACGTCACCGCTCAATTCGAAGTTTCCTCCAATCTTAACGG
Organism: Faecalitalea sp. UBA4312; assembly: GCA_002394635.1. Taxonomy (GTDB): domain Bacteria; phylum Bacillota_I; class Bacilli_A; order Erysipelotrichales; family Erysipelotrichaceae; genus UBA4312. The sequence goes on along the minus strand of DGUK01000068.1, from coordinate 29,903 downwards.
TATCACCTTCAGCTAATTCAGAACCGGATCCACCGGCACCTCCGCCAGATCCACAAGCAGCTAACATACTCACTGTCATAGCAGAACTTAATAAAACTTTCAAAAATTTCTTGCTCATAATAGTAATTCTCCTCCTACATATTAAGAAATTTAATATTAACATTATACTACATAATACCAAGCTTTTTTTCAACGAAAATCTTTCATTTTCCTTTGAAAAAGTTTTCAACATCTTAATCTTCGTATGTCGTATTCTTTCATTCAAGATATGATACTATGATAAAAAGGAGGATATCATGATTACTTGTTACCAGGCGCGGCAACGCCTTGATGATTATTTGAAAGACTATTCTAAGATCAAACAGACTATACAAAGGCATCCGGATTGGGAGATTATGCAGATTGCTCAGGCTTGTCAGGTAGATGAAAAGGAAGTGTTGAAGGTGATGAAAAATCTATGAAGCAGCTGAAAGCTTTGTTGGTTGCTTTCTGTATTCTGACAGCAGTACTTTTTCTGATTTTATCAGTTGGTCTGGTATGCTGGAAAATACCGGTTCTGGGGACGATCTCCACGTTTCTGTTTCAAAGCCGGATACAGTATATCATCCCTATCTGTTTTGGATCGACGGTTTTCTGGATTGTTTGGATGCTTTTCAAAAAAAAGAAGTTGTATCTGTTTTTATCTGTGATATCGATTGTGACATTGGTCATTCATCTTTTTGTTCTAGGTTCCACGCTCCATCACCTGCAAAAAGAAAATATTACCATCGATTTTTTTTCGACGAACAAGCCGTTACCGACCCATGAAGTGGTTGTAGACACACAAATATATGCAGACGGGCAGAGCATAGATGTGTATTATGTACCAGCCGGATCAAAAGAAAAACCAATCATCGTCTATATGCATGGAGGAGGCTGGGTCAGCGGATCGAGAACCAACCGGGAATATGATGCCCGTGTCTTCGCGAAAAACGGATACGTTGTGTTTTGTATGGATTATGAATTATCCGGTAAGGAGCAGCATCTTTGGAAGCAGACCCAATCACAAATGGATATGGCCATGGACTGGATCCAGGCACATGCCAAAGATTATCGGGCAAGTATAAAACGTTTGTATCTTACCGGAGATAGTGCCGGAGGCAATCTGGCATTGATTACAGCATATCGGATGAATGCTGATACAAGAAGACCGGATGTAAGAGCTGTCTGTGTAGACTATCCGATCGTTGATCCTGTTTCTTTTTATAATAATGAAGCTTTTTATATGTCAGATCTGGCAAAAGGATCGATCATTGCGTATACCGGAGGTACACCGGAGCAGAAAAAAGATGCGTATGAAGCACTCACGGTCTATCGGTATGTCAATGAAAGCTGTCCGCCAACCGCAATCTTTTTAGGCCAGGCGGATACACTTGTACCACCGGAACCATCCTATATATTATGTCAACAGCTGCAAGACCATAACATAGACAATCAGATCCTGGCCGTTCCGTTTGCCAATCATATTCTTGATTACCAGCCGGCATCGGTGGGAAACCAGGCCTGGTTATCTTATGCGCTGCAATGGTTTTCCTCACATTCTTAAATAACTGACATCAGGATTGTCAGATTACGTGGTATTAATCAAGCATAAGGAATGGTGGGTGGGGCTATGAAACAATATAAAAAGGAAGAGTTTGAACTGAATAAAAAAGAAAATCCGGCATTATATCATATAACGATGATGATAGCCAGCCAGTTTGAACAATCCAGATCATTTCGTTTATTTATGTATGTTCAGATATTGCTGGACGTGTTGCTTGTATGGTTATTGATCCGTTAAGAGTGGATAGAAAAGAGCAGATGGCATAAAATAGAGATATGAATACTCTAAAAAGTCAAAGGATTACATTTTTTGATGTGGAAACACCCAATGGAAAAGGGGACAGCATCTGTTCCATTGGTCTGATTTCCTGTGTAAACGGAATAGAGGTGGATCGCAGGTATTACTTGGTGGATCCGGAAGCGCCATTCTGGGCTATGAATATCCGGATCCATGGGATCCGGCCTGTCCAGGTGATGGATGCGCCGACCTTTCCGCAGATATGGCAGGAGATCGAACCATGGTTTACGCAAGGCATTCTGGTTGCTCACAATGCTGCCTTTGATATGAATGTCATTAAAAAATGCTTATTGCGTTATGGGCTGGATGTGCCGCCGATGTTGTCCATCTGCACAGTTCATTTAAGTCGGAAACATGTGAATCTAGATTATTATCGTCTCAATGATGTCTGTACCTATCTGCAAATTCCGCTTGAACACCATCATCATGCCATGGATGATACGATTGGCTGCAAGGGGATCTTCGATTACTGGGCATCCAATGGACGCATTGATGAAAAGGATATCACGGTCTATTCCATGGATAAGACAATGAAATATCGTGCGTATGTAAAGAAAAACGGAAGTATAAATCTTCGATAGGAGCAGAAACAGGCTGATGGGATCTATTTTTATAGATACATCAGCTTTTTTAATGTCTGTTAAATAAATGAGATGCATGGTATAATTAATTATAACTAACTAAGGAGATGCATATGAAAAAGGAAACTTTTGATGTGGTTCACGATGGATTTTACGGCGCGTATTATCCGAATAAAGAAGCGACTTCCACCGTAATGATCTTAATGCTGGGAGATTCTATTGATGACAGGATGGCGGTTTCCGGTGTGAAATGGATCCATTCATTCGGGTGCAATGCCTTGACAATGGCACCGGCTAAAAAGGATTATGGGCATCATAACTATCCGTTAGAGCGGTTTGGAAAAGCATTGGATCGATTAAGGGAAAAGGGAAATCAAAAATTTGGTATTGCCGGCGCTTCGACAACCGCAATGCTGGCATTGTGTGTTGCTTCATATTATCCGGAGATAACGCTGACCATCGCTATATCCCCGTGTGATTTTATTATGGAAGGTTTCTATCGGGATGGTAAAGATGGGATGCGGGAGCGTCCGGGCCAAGGGGAATCTACGGTTTCCTGGAAAGGACAGCCTTTACCTTATTTGCCGTATGCCTATCGACATCCTACTTATTGGAAGATGATCCGCAAAGAAAGCAAAGAAGGAAAAGATATGGTGGCCAGCCGTAAGCTCTTTGATGAATCCGAACGACGTCATCCATTGCAGGAATCACAGAAAATAAAGGTGGAAAAGATCCGGGGACACATTGTTTTTATTGGCGGGTATGACGATGTTCTCTGGGATACATGCCGATATATAAAACGGATGGAGCGACGTCTGGAAGATCATGCACATACATGTACGATTACTTCTTTGCTCTATGCGCATGTGACCCATTTTGCTTTTCCACAAAGTATGCTGGACAGGATGTTGCCGATTTTTGGCAATCAGATCGTAAAGCTTTTTGCAGCCGGCCGTGCTTGGCCGAAACAATGTAAACAGGCGCGAAAGGATATCGACAAGAATCTTACAGAGATTATACAGACATGGAAATGACGTGAATTCCCGTCTTTTTTATGAAGTTTACCACATTATTCATCAAAGCTGCGCAAAAATATGATAGGATGGACATATGAATGTAAAAACAAAGATTATTTGCCTTGATTATGGGGTTGAATATGAAAAAATGGATAAAAATTATCCATTTTGTGGGACAGAGAATATAAATACGGTCCTTCATGAGCATTATGCCTGTTTGGATGCGATTCGCGACCGCCGGGAACGGAGAAAGGAATTTTTGAAAACGCTCTATCTGTTTTTAGAACTAGCAGCATTCGAGCGATGGACCGGAAAGGAGAGTGCATATGAAGTGTAAAAACTGCGGAGCACAATATCGATTCATTCAAATGGTATGTCCTAACTGCAATGCAGAAAACCGCCTTGGAAGGATCTGGATGGTACAGCGTTCCCAGGCAGAGCTGGAGTATCAGAAGAAATTGAATAAAGCCACCAGGCAGGTCAATCCGTTTGTGATCAACCGTGTATTAAACCGGATCCTTCTGGTTACGGTTGTTCTTTCTTTAGTGGTTGCATTCATCAGTGCCGGTTCCTATTTTTGGCGAAGCCGGGAAAATATGGCCCCGGGAATTCTGGAAGATGAACAGGCTTATATGGAAAAGCTTTATGATCGACGAGATTTCCGTAAGCTGGAAGATTACATGACGGAACACAATTTGATAGGAACCCAGAATTACAAATATAGTCAAGCGATCGTGATGTCGTATTCCTATCAGGATTATATCCAGGACAAGCTTTGTTTTTTGGAGATGAGCGAAGAACAAAAACAGCAGGATTCATTCTATCTGCGTTATGCGATTTCGAATTCTTATCAGGTCTATCGATGCGACACGGGTATTTACGAAGAACTAGATCCGGAAAATGAATTATTGTATAAAGAGTATTATGATGAAGTACAGGCTTTCTGGAAAGGTATCCTGGGATTGGAACAGTCAGAAATCAATGCCTACATTTTATATCAGGTGGAGGATGAATTCATCAGCGTTACCAATATTAACGTTGTCGAAAGCATTGCCAAAGCCAGGAGGGCATGGCGCGATGAATAGACAGAAAGTACCTTCTACACCGGTGCTGCTTATAAAAGGGATGTTTGTGATCTGCCTTGTGATGATCATGATTTCGGCCATTCTGACGATGATGACCCCCGATGTAGAACAGATTGAATATACAGAAGAGCAGAGCCGTATCATTCATGAATGTGATCAATACTACTACGAAAAACAATACGGACAGCTCAGAGAGTATTTATATTCCAATAAGTTATATGATGAACCATATGATGTATATTGGGAAATGGTCAACGGTTATACCGATTATATTGAGTACGTAACTTATAAAAAGGGAATTAATTTACAAAAGACGGAAGAATATAAGAAGAAAGTGATACAGAATGCCAATCGTTGCCGATACGAGAAGAACCAGAAAGAACTGGACCGGTTAAAACGAGTTGTTTCCAAATAAGGAGAGCACTCTTTTATTGGGGATGGTATTTCTAGAATTTATAAAATAAGGTAGAATAAATATGTAGGAGGAATCAACTATGGCAATGAAACTAGTATGTTTGGATTTAGAAGGAGTATTGGTACCGGAAATCTGGATTGCGTTCTCTAAAGCGAGCGGTATCCCGGAATTGAAACGAACAACACGGGATGAACCGGATTATGATAAATTAATGAACTGGCGTTTGGGAATTCTCAAAGAGCATGGTCTGGGTCTAAAAGAAATCCAGGAAACCATCGCAACGATCGATCCGATTCCGGGAGCGAAAGAATTTTTGGATGAATTACGCAGTATCACACAGGTCATCATTATCAGTGATACATTTACCCAGTTTGCGACGCCATTGATGAAAAAGCTTGGATGGCCGACGATTTTCTGTAATACGTTGGAAGTTGCTGAAAACGGGGAAATTACCGGCTTTAAGATGCGGATCGAACAATCCAAGCTGACGACTGTAAAGGCATTGCACTCTATCGGTTATGAGACCATCGCCTGTGGGGACAGTTTTAATGACCTGGGAATGATCCAGTATGGAAAGAACGGCTTCTTGTTTAAAAGTACGGAACAAATCAAAAAAGACTATCCGCAAATTCCTGCTTATGAGACATATGATGAGTTATTAGCTGCCATCAAATCCGTATTATAAAATATGCCATGGAGAAAAGATCCATGGCTTTTTTATAAATCATTTTAGATTCGATCACAATATAATGAAAGGATCATATATCATCGTACCCATCGTTTCGATAAAAAGAAAGTGTCTTCTGGTTTCGGGCTACGATAGGTATAGTTATGAATAAGAATGAAACCATATATATTGGTAGAAGATATTTCAAAAATATCCGAAGACTTATTATTTTTCTGGTTCGATTGGATGAATAAATAAGCCACTGCGAAGCTTTGGCTCAAACCAGGTGGATTTCGGTGGCATCAGACGTCCGGCATCCGCTACATCCATCAGTTCGGAAATGTCGGTTGGTACCATCGCAAACGCAACAGACGCCTGTGCACTTTCCTGTACGCGTTTTTCCAGCTCCTCTAATCCGCGGATCCCGCCAATAAAGGAAATACGTGGATCCGTTCTCGGATCGTTGATGCCCAGGATTGGCCCCAGCACTTGTTGTTGCAGGCGGGATACATCCAGACGGGCAACTACATCGGTTTCATCAACCGAGACCTTATTAAAATCTAGTTTGTACCAACCTTCTTTTGTGACCATGGTCACTTGTTTTTTATGCTCGGGATGCTGCTTTTGCGAAATCGGGGTGATGGTACATACTTCCGATAATTTGTTCATATACTCATCAAAAGACAATCCGTTTAAATCGCTGACAAAACGGTTGTAGTCCATGATTTCCAGTTGGGTATCCGGAAACAGAATGCATAGAAAATAGTTGAATTCTTCCTGACCTGTATGATCCGGGTATTGTTGGCGACGTTGGCAACCTACTCGAACAGCGCTGGCACAACGGTGATGACCATCGGCAATATACGTATTTGGGACCTTTTTAAATGCGTCCTCCATATTTTTTACACATTGACGGTCATTGATGACCCATACCCGTTGGCGGACACCATCTTCACTGGTAAAGTCGTATACTGGCTTATGTTTCTTTTGACTTTCGATCATCGCCTGGATGGTTTCATCTTTGCGATAGGTCAGAAAGATCGGTCCGGTCTGACAACTGGTAATGCTGACATGATGGATCCGATCTGTTTCTTTAGCCGATACGGTATTCTCATGTTTTTTACAAATCCCGTTCAAATAATCATCGATTGAAGAAACTGCCGCCAAACCTGTTTGTATACGACCATTCATTGTCTGTTCATAAATGTAGAAACAATCCTGTGGATCTTGTATATAAATGCCTTTATCCATCTGCGCTACGATCATGTCTCGGGCTTTTTCATATACATCCTGTGCATACATATCGTGTTCTGGGTCAAATTGTGTTTCTGGACGGTCGATATTTAAAAATGAATAAGGTCTATCTTTCACGAATTCTCTGGCTTCCTGCCGTGAATAAACATCATAAGGAAGGGCAGCCACTTGATCTACAAATTTTTCATGTGGGCGAATGGCCCGAAAGGGTTTAATGGTTGTCATAGAGCACCTCGTTATGTGTATCATTATAATCGAAAAGTACAGAAACACAAAATGATTTCATAATGGGGTATATATATTGTCAGTATATATAGTTACAATATAGAAAACGGTACTATGTTGGCAAAATCGTAATGTACTATATAAATAAGAAAAGAACATGACATTTTGGAAAGGAGAAAACCAATGATTCAATTTATACAGGGAGATATCACAAAAGATCATGGCGTAGAAGCCATTGTTAATGCAGCCAATACCAGTTTATTAGGAGGTGGCGGAGTGGACGGAGCAATCCATCGGGCGGCCGGCCCAAAGCTGTTAGAGGAGTGTCGTACGCTGCATGGATGCAACACCGGTGATGCTAAGATCACCGGAGCTTATCAATTGCCGTGTAAAGCAGTTATCCATACACCAGGCCCTGTCTGGCGGGGAGGCAACCATAATGAGGGGAAACTGCTGGCCTCCAGTTATCGAAGAAGCCTGGAGGTGGCCAGGGACAACGGCATCCATTCTATTGCTTTTCCATCTATATCTACCGGAGTCTATCATTTTCCACTGGAACAGGCGGCAAAAATTGCTCTATCTACAGTGATGGACTTTCTGAAAGATCAGTCTTCCATTGAAACCGTTATCTTTGTGCTTTTTGATGCTCGTACATTACAAACATATCAGAAAGTCTATGAACAACTACAGAAGGAGATCACAAAAGAATAGATCACAAAGATGGAAACAGTGCCCTAGTCAAAGTTTACGTATCCATTCAAGGATGCGTTTGTTGAAGCATTTTAAGAAATCTTTATGCAGGCATTGTCCGGTGAACTGGATACTAATTCGCAGAGGTTGAAAGCTTCTTTTTGGCAAGATGGAAGAAGTCTTATTCGAAAGAAATCGTTATAGCTTGTAAAAAACGATGGCCGGAAGACAGATCTAAAAGATTACAAAGAGTTCGAAGATGTTATTTTCGATGGCATATAAACAGCCATTGTTTCTACCAATGAATCTATGTCGGAGAAAAATAAGGTCTACGAAATGAAAGAAAAAGAGAAGAATTCTCGTATCCATAATGAATTGACCATCGTATTTTATTCCGTTTGAGAAGGAATAGATGTTTACAGAACAGGGTGCATACGGGATATTTTTTCATGGTATAATGGGATGAAAAGAGGAATGTATATGGGATTGACAACAACGGAATTCATGGATCTGTGTAAAAAGTTTGAAACGCTGTTCCGTGATAAATACAATTATACGAAAACCAGGCCAGGGCCGTTTACTGTATTCTGTGAAACGGAAACCTATCGTTCTTACTGGAAGGATATGCGATCGATTGCTAATATCCGTAATGTGATTGCACATAGTGATCTGGATGTAGACGGAGATGAGGGCATTGTGGTTGCTGAACGGACGATGAGGGTGCTAAAGGATGTGATCGAGCTGCTGGAAAATCCTCCTTTGGTAGAGGATGTATTTATTCGTAACATGAAGTATGTAAAGATCGAAGATTCTGTCAGTCAGACCATTGCTTATATGACCAGACACTCTATTACACATATGCCGGTATTGGATAAGACTAGAAACCTGATTGGGGTATTCAGTGAAAATACGATCTTTACCCGTTTGGATCGGGAAGAAATCGTAGTCATTGATGTAGCAGAGACATTGGAATCATATCGTGACTATTTGCCAATTGACTGCCATAAAGGTGAGTATTTTGGATTTATCGGACTGCAGGAAACCCTGGATACCGCAAAAGATCTGTTTAATCAACGGAATGAGGAGGGAAAGAGACTGGTCTTACTATATGTAACCAAAACCGGTCGTAAAGATCAGCCGGTATTAGGGGTCTTATCCCCATATGATCTGATATAGAAAGGGAAAGCATGAAGGAGATTTTTGAAAGAACAAGTGTGCGATCGTATATGACGAAAAAGGTTGAAGATGAAAAAATACAAGCATTGTTGAAAGCGGCGATGGCTGCGCCTTCCGCCGGCAATCAACAGCCCTGGGAATTTTATGTGGTAAAAAACAAGGAGACGATCCAAAGTCTGGCAAAGGTCAGTCCCTATGCCGGTTGTGCAGCTAAAGCGCCGGTGGTGCTGGTCCCTTGTTATAGAAGCCGGGATCTGTTGTTTCCGGAATATGCACAGATCGATCTGAGCATTGCCTGTGAAAACATTTTACTGGAAGCTGTATCACAAAACCTGGGAGCAGTCTGGCTGGGAATCGCTCCCATCCGTGAGCGTATGGAAAAAACAGCAGAGGTATTGAACCTGCCGGATCATTTAAAAGCTTTTGCACTTCTTCCTGTAGGATATCCTGCGAAGCAGGAAAAGCCACAGAATCGTTTTGATCTTGAAAGGATCCATGTGATCGTATGAAACAATATGTAAAACTTTTACCATTTCCTTTATTCACGTATATGATCATTGCTACAATGACTGCATTGGTTTATGCGACGAACTCTCCCTGGATCCATGTGTGCCTGGGTTTTTTACCATTCTTTTTCACACTAGGACTGCTTGTGGCTATATCGACGTTGATACATCCTTATTGGGCAACAAAAAAGCTTGCACTGACCAGTTTGATCGTGAAGCTGATCAATGTTCCGGCTTATGTATTTATTGTTGGTGTGATCGTGGAGGGTGCTTCCTCTTTGCAGAATCAGTTATGGAACCTTTTATTTGCAGCTTTGCTGGCTAGTCTGCTTCAGACAGGGCTATATGCAATGGCCGGGATCCGGAAGGCAAAACAAGAAAAAAGGATTGAAAGAGAGTTTTTATATGTTTTTTCTTCCTTTTTACTGGTAGTGGATATCGTAGCTGCCATCCTTTTATACAATAAGTGTAAATAGTTCTTGTGCTTTAATGGAAACCATGTATAATCAATCACGTTACGAAAAAAGAGGAAGCAATTTATGAAAGTGAATCAAAAATATAAACAACGTTATCATGCCAATGTTCCGTCTGGCTGGTCCAACGACCCGAACGGTATGATCTACTATAACGGACAAGCGCACCTGTTTTATCAACACTACCCGTTTGCCGCGAAATGGGGCATTATGCACTGGGGACATTTTGTGACAGAGGATTTTGTAAAATGGAAGAGTCTGCCGATAGCCCTGGAGCCAAAGGAACCGTATGAAGCAGAATGTGGCTGCTGTTCCGGCAGTGCCATTGAAGTAGACGGAAAACTGTATTTGATGTATACAGCTGCACAGATGAACCTGCAAAGACAATGCCTGGCTTACAGTGAAGATGGTGTTCACTTTACCAAGGTAGATACCAATCCGATCTTAGCACCACAGGAAGTATCAGATGAGATTTTGCCGTCCGATTTCCGAGATCCAAAAGTCTTCGTGAAAGATGGGCAGTATTACTGCCTGGCTGGTACACGGATCATTGATGAAAAGGATGTGGAAAAGCGTCAGAATTTGCCGATATCTTACCAACAGGATGTACATGTGTCCAATGTGGTCGGTACCGATGAAGCCAAAGGTTATGGAAACATGGTTTTGTTAAAAGGGAAAGATCTGTATCATTGGGAATATGTGGGAAAACTGATGGATATCCAGGATGAATTCCCGGCGGAGTTCTTTGCGCTGAATGGTGTTTATGAATGTCCGGATTATTTTGAAGTGGATGACCAGGAATTTGTGATTGCCAGTCCACAATTCTTACCGCAGATGAGCCATGAATATGAAAACGTTCATTCTTGTATCTATATTAATGGAACATTGGATTTCCAAACCGGGCATCTGGACATGAAAAATATTGCTGAGATTGACAGTGGGTTCGATTTCTATGCGCCACAGACGTTGTTGATGCCGGATGGCCGTCGTATCATGATAGCTTGGAAAGATATGTGGAACCGGACCTATCCAACAGAATCAGATCAGTGGATCGGCAGTTATACCTTGCCAAGGGAGTTGTATGGCAAAGAAGGAAAACTGATCCAGAAACCGGTTCGTGAGATTGAAAACTATTATCAGAATGAAGTGACTTACGAAGACATCGATCTGAATGGAACTTTATCCTTAGAAGGGATCCAAGGCTCTTGTATCGAATTGAAAGTGGTTTTCGATTGTAAAGAGGCCTTGAAAACAGGATTGAAATTGTTTAAAGGCAGTCAGCATGAAACCTTGCTCTATTATGATGCACAAACGGAGTCGGTTGTCTTTGACCGTTCTATATCTGGTGCTGAAATTGGCGGCATTGAAGCCAATACCTCAATACGTACATGTAAAATAGAAAAGGAAGAGCATTTGACAATGCAATGTTTTCTGGATATGACCAGCCTGGAGGTTTTTATCAATGATGGTATTCGTACAATGACAGGAAATGTCTATCCGGATCTTCAGCACGATGTACAGATTGAATTCTTCAGTGAAGGAAATAGTACGATCCTGTCAGTTGAAAAACATGATATTATCATTTAACAGCTGATTTTCAGCTGTTTTTTTGTTTTGTGAGAAAGTATCCAGATTGTAAACGATATCATCCTGGTTTATTTGACAAGTGTGGACAGACAACATAGAATAGCCGACATGTACACTTTTTTTAAGTGGCATGGAGGTATTTTTTATGAAAAGAATATTTAAAGTATTATGGATAGATTTATGCTTTCTATGTATGGTCATGCCGGTCAATGCCAAGGAGGATGGAATCGGCTTTCTATGTGAACTGGCTGAATGGTATAATGCCCCATTGGAAGATTGTCTGACAGTTCAGAAAGGAACGATAGAAGGTCCCAGCGGAAAAGAAACCTATTATAACCTGGATATGTCTTCCATCGTTCAACGCCTGGAAAATATGGGCGTGGAAGGATCATATTGGGTCCGACAGGACGGTGTGAAGATGTATGGTCAATATGTGATGGTTGCTGCTAATTTGGATCTTCGTCCCTTAGGAACGGTTCTGCCGACGAGTCTTGGTTTAGGAATCGTCTGTGATACCGGTGGATTTGCGTCAGCCAACCCGACTCAACTGGATATTGCGGTAACTTGGTAACAAGGTTTTACACAATCCTTTCTTTGGAAAAACCTGAATTCTTTGTATAATAGAATAGAAGATTGTGGAAAGGAAATCATTTATGAAAAAAGTATTTGCGTCGGATTTTGACGGCACCTTGTATTTTTATAAAGCGGATGTGAAACTACCACCGGAATCAGTAGAAAAGATCAATGAATATCAGAAGGCCGGGCATAAATTCGGACTATGCACAGGTCGTCAGATTGGTGGATTGACCCCGTTTATCACCGGATTCTTCGATCCGGATTTTACTATTACAAGTACCGGAGCCAATATTTGCGGACCGAATTATCAGGGTATTGTACAAAAAAGTATTGATTTTGATATTGCCGAAGCTGTGGCAGAGGAATATCATGCCAAAGGACACAAGGTAAGCATCGATATCGATGGTGTCATCAATGTATATGAGGAAATGGATTATCCAGGAGAATATAATGTCATCTCCAATATGGCCACTGCCCCTAAGGGTATGGTGTTCGGCATCGGTATCCATTGTGAAACGCTGGAAGAAGCCGCTTCTATTGCCAAGAGCATCAACGACCGGTTTGGAGATCGTGTCAATGCATTCCAGAATGTGATTGAAGTGGATCTTGCTCCGAAGGGATGTTCAAAAGGTCTGGCCATTTCAGAGATCCGGAAGTATTATGGGGACTGTCGTATTTACGGGATCGGAGATTCGATCAATGACTTGCCGTTGATCGAAGCGGCAGATGTCTCTTATACATTCCCTTATGCGCCACCGGAAGTACAAGAAAAAGCTACCAAAATTGTTGACACGATCGTGGAAGCTCTGGAAGATAGTATGCAGGATCCAATTGATGAATAGACTGGTACTGGAAAGAGCACAAAGATACGAACAAGAATACGAGAAGTCGATTGATCCTATGGAACGACCGGCTTTTCATATGTCCGCTCGTGTCGGATGGATCAATGATCCCAACGGTTTTTCCTATTATCAAGGAAAGGTACACCTATTCTATCAATATCATCCGTATGATGCTCATTGGGGGCCTATGCACTGGGGACATGCTACCACAACGGATCTTCTGCATTGGAAGTATGAGCCGACTGTACTGGCACCAGATCAGCCTTATGATCAGGATGGATGTTTTTCCGGAAGTGCTATAACTTTGGAAGATGGAAGACAATTGTTGATCTATACGGGAATCGTCCGGACAGAGCAGGGGGTTCTGCAGACCCAGAACGGAGCAATCGGTGATGGGCATACATATCAGAAACTGATTGAGAATCCATTGATCGACCGGCACCAGCTGCCGAATAATGCAAGTCCGTATGCATTCCGAGATCCGAAGATATGGAAAGAGAAAGATACGTATTATCTGATTGTAGCCAATCAGAATGAAAAAGGATCCGGACAGATCCTGAAATATGAGAGTGGTGATGGTCTGCAATGGAATTATACAGGCAAACTGTTGGAGAATACGTATGCGATCGGAGATATGTGGGAATGTCCAGATTATTTTATTCTGGATGGACAAGAAGTGTATATAGGCAGTGCTATGCATGCCGATGGATCCGATTTAGAATATCCGGAAGGCTTTGTGTCCTTCTATATGACCGGCTTTCCTGAAGAAACGCATCGTAGTGTGGATCATGGTCTGGATTTTTATGCACCGCAGACCTTGGCGATGCCGGATGGTAGAAGGATCCTTATTGCCTGGATGCAGGACTGGAAAACAAGTCGTCTTCATTCGAAGGAGTGGACCTGGTTCGGACAGATGACCATCCCCCGTGAATTGTCTTTAAAGGATGGCGCTCTGATTCAATGGCCGGTCAAAGAAGTGGAGCGTTTACGTGAAGCATCGATCTCTTTTGGAAAGGTAATTCGAAACCTTCCGGTCTGTTCGGATATGGAATTGGAAATTACGAATACCTCGTGGTATGTACTGACATGGGAGTCTGAAGATATTTCGGTTTCATTGCGGTATGATGGAGGCTGGACGATGATTCGAACGGATATCTTTGGACAGCATAGACGAACATCCTGTTTATATGGGAATCCATACTGCCTACGTATTCTTTCGGATCGAAAAAGTTTGGAAATTTTTGTGGATCATGGGAAACAAGCGTTTACAACTACTTGGTATGGTTGTTCTCTTTTTCGCACGTTGACCATTACAGGGCAGGACACGATGAATGTAAAGGGAAATCTGTTTCCATTGAAAGAAAAAGCTTGAGAAATTTCTCAAGCTTTTTTAATCCTGGAATAATGGGGTAGAGTAGTAACGGTCACCGCTGTCCGGCAACAGAACTACGATGTTTTTGCCTTTGTTTTCCGGCTTCTGTGCCTGGATCAAACCAGCAGCTAAAGCAGCTCCGGCAGAGATACCCACTGAAATTCCTTCAGTTTTAGCAATGTATTTTGCATATTTGAAGGCATCGTCATTAGAAATGGTTTGAATTTCATCATAGATTTTTGTGTCCAGCGTATCTGGTACGAACCCGGCGCCGATTCCCTGGATCTTATGCGCACCGGCTTTTCCTTCTGACAGAACTGGAGAAGATTCCGGTTCCATGGCTATGATCTTTGTGTGGGCTCTTTCTTTTAAATACTGGCCGGCTCCGGACAAAGTGCCCCCTGTTCCGACACCTGCCACAAAAATATCCACAACCCCGTCTAAATCCTTATAAATTTCCGGTCCCGTTGTTTCATAATGTGCTTTTGGATTTGCCGGATTGGTAAACTGGCTTGGAATAAATCCGTTGGTTTCTTTTGCCAGTTGTTCGGCTTTGGCAATGGCACCTTTCATACCTTTGGAACCATCGCTTAATACAATTTCCGCACCATAGGCTTTAATGATGGCACGACGTTCCACGCTCATCGTTTCCGGCATTACAATAATGGCTTTATAACCCTTAGCTGCCGCAATGGCAGCTAGCCCGATGCCTGTATTTCCAGAAGTTGGTTCTATAATAACAGCCCCTTCTTTCAGTTTTCCTTCTTTTTCTGCAGTTTCGATCATAGACAATGCGATGCGGTCTTTTACGCTCCCGGATGGATTGAAGTATTCCAGTTTCGCAAACAGATTCGCTTTCAGATTCAGATCCTTTTCGATATTTGCCAGTTTAACCAATGGAGTATTTCCGATCAACTGGCTGGCACTTGTGTAATAAGTCATTTATTTTACCTCCCAAATGAAATGTTTCATTTCTTAATAATTATAATACCTATAAAACCTAGTTTGTCAATAGGAAATAGATATTAAAATAAAAAAAATAGCAGGTTTCCCTGCTAAATGTAATATTCTCCTTGTGCCGTACGTTCTCTGTCGATCAGATCCTGTAATGTGATATGGTCGACCACTCCACAGATGGCATCATATAGCTCTTTCCAGACATAGAGAGTGGATTCATTTTCGTTATCTGTACCAACACCTTCCAGGTTTGGATCCACACAGTCAACCGGTGCCAAAGATCCTTCCGTAGTACGTAAGATCATGCCGACGGTTATTTCCTGAGGATCACGGTTTAAATAGTAGCCACCCTTTGGGCCACGTACGCTGCGGACATAGCCGGCACCAGTCAGAGCCGGTACGATCTGTTCCAGATACTTCAGAGAAATAGATTGTCGTTTGGATACATCTTTGAGGATGACCGGTTTATCTTTCGGCTGTAAAGCCAGGTCAAGTATAAAACGAAGAGAATATCTTCCTTTCGTTGAGATACGCATAGAATTCCTCCTGTTAGCTCAGTTCTTCCTCCAGCATGGCAGATACACTGTCACTACCGGCTAATGTGATATTGTTGATGATGATCAGGTCATCGATCTTTTCTTCTTTACAATAATCAACGATGTTTTTATCCGTATAACGGAAATCGATGATATAGACTTTACTATAATGATCGACCAGGAACGGAATAAACGCATTTCCATAGGATTCTTTTACAACCAGACAAGAGGATCCGTCATCTACTTTCGGATTCTCGATGATGGTCAGGGGTTTATCACCACAAATGAAACAATAGTAGCCACTGCTTTCATCCCAGTCGCTGACATCTTGGATGATCTGGCCCGAAATTTCGGTTCCGTCTTCGTTCCAGTAGGTCAGCTCATTGGTACCGTTTGGTACATAGGCTGTGACAGAATCCGGATTGGCCGCCATTTCCGAGTTTTGTAGCTCGGTATAGAATGTACCGAGGAATGGTTCAAATGTCATTGTTTTCTTAAAGTAGGACAGCTTATGCGGTTTGATGCCTTTTTCTTCGCAGAATGCCTTATAAGCATAGTAGGCCCCTTTGGTCGTCCAATGGTGGTCAGTGCGGAAATACAAATATTCATCGCGATGAGGCCAGAGGGCATCATAGGCATCCACACTATGTACATTATCATTATATAAACTGATAAAGTAATCGATGGCTTCTTCTTGATCTGCTCCCCCTAACTTCGCCTGGGTCTTTTTATCTAACATACCGGATTGATTCGGAAGCAGAATGGAGTAAACGGTAGTAGTTCCTTCCAACTGATCCGCTCCGTGATTGATGGCATCTGTATAACGTTCAACGGCTTCCTGTAGGAAGTAATACATACTGTAGGCAGCTCCGTCTTTTACATATAGGTTGCCCATAATGTTCGCCTGCATATCTTCTTCCAAATAGTTCTGTGTCGGAACTTCTGCCTTTTTCTTCTTGGTTTTCTTTTTTGTAGAAGCACCTTTTTCTGTCGGAATCTCATCACTTTGTTTGGCAGTGCCCACCATTTGAGTGCTGGATTCAATACCGTATTTTGACTGCACTTTCTGGTTGGCAGCAATCAGCGTATCTCGGCCTGGATAGGTATCTGCATACCATGTGGATACACCGGAGAAGAAGCTACCATCCAGAAATCCGCTGATATCAAAGGATGGGAAGGCCGTCAATTTTCTTTTCTCGACCGTTGATGTCGATGGCCGAAAAAAGAACAATGCGCCGACAAAACATCCCAGAGCCATTGCCACCAGGAAAGCCAAGGTACCAATACGGCGGTAGAGGGCCAGTATTTTCTTTTTCTTTTTAGACATGAACAGCTCTCCTTTCTAGAACTGGAAGTATAAGAACGGATTATAGCTGTTACCAATCAATGCCAAAACAGCTAGAATCAGTAAGAAAAGGGGCGTAATCATCTCGGTTACTGCGAACAAATGTAAACAGATTGTATTTCTTTGTCCTAGAACATAACCGATTTTTCGCAAAAGTTTTCCGATATCTGTGCATGCGATCATCGCAAAGATCATAAAGAAGATATTGGAAGTAAATACAGTGGAGGCATCCAGCCCAAGGAAGGAAGCATTTCCGATGTGTACCATACCCAATAAAACAGTAACTAGTTCTCCTAGGTTTTCAAAGCGGAAGATGGTCCATCCGATACAGATGATAAACAAGGTATAAAGGTGCTTCCATACTGGTTTCCATTCCATTTTAAACACAAAGCGCTCTAGAAGCAGGAATCCCAGATAGTAGAGTCCCCAGAGAATATAGTTCCAGCTGGCACCGTGCCACATACCGGTCAAAAACCATACAACTGCCATGTTCCTGACGATTTTCCATGTTTCACAACGGCTTCCACCCAATGGAATATAGACATAGTCGCGGAAGAAGCTGCTTAGGGAAATATGCCATCTTCGCCAGAAATCCTGTACGGAACTGGCCATATACGGATAGTTGAAATTTTCCAGATAATGGAACCCGATCATCCGACCCATGCCAATAGCCATATCGGAATAAGCGGAAAAGTCCAGATATATTTGTAAGGTATAGAAGATCATACCTAACCATAGCCCGACAGTCGATACACCTTTTAAGGCGTCTACCCCGGCCGGCAGCAATGCATCTGCTGCCGAAGCACATCCGTTAGCCAGCACAGCTTTTTTGGCCAGCCCTACACAGAATCGGCGCACCCCATAATACAAATCGGTACTAGATACCCGACGATGATCAATATCCTTGGCAACGGTTTCATATCTTACAATCGGACCGGCAATGCATTGATGGAAAAGACTGGAATAGAGCAAAAGCTTCCAGTACAACGGTTGTGCCTTGACCTGACCACGATACACATCGATCACATAAGATAAAAGCTGGAATGTATAGAAGGAAATACCAATCGGTAATACAATGTTCGGTATCGTTTTCGGGATCCCGAACAATGCGTGCAGATTGGTCGCAAAAAAGACGGTGTATTTAAAGATAAACAATAAGCCAAGCACACAGATACATTCTCCGATCAGATAAAGCTTTTTTCTAGCTTTATTTCTAGTATGCTGGATGCGCAGGGCAAAGAACCAGCTGAAAAATGTATCTGCCAGCAGCAAGATGACATAACGGGGACCACCCCAGGCATAAAAAATCAATGAAAATATTAATAAAACTTTATTTTGTTGTTTTTTATCAACTAAATGATAGATGATTAGTTGCGGTACTAAAAACGCAAAGACAAATAGTAAGCTTGAAAATACCATGCGTACGGAGCCCTTTCTACAATTATAGTATAAGTATATGCTTTTTTCTTGGCAGTTTCTATATAAAACCTAGTAAATTACAGGGATTTATATCTTGCATGGACAGATTCGGTCATAAAGCTACTAAAACAGTTAAAAAAAGAGTATGATGAGTATAATAAGAATCAAAATTCTCTTTTTAAGAGATTATTTGTCGGGCCAATCAACATACAGTTCGCAAAAATCAGTTTATACATCCTAACTATTGTATATCTTTAATTGATTTGTTTGTGAAAGGTTTTATGGTATCTTAAAAATAAGAGTAAAGGAGTATTAACATGCAGTTTGGAGAATCCATTGAAGATTATTTGGAAGCAATTTTAGTATTAAGTCAGCAGATTGAAAATGTACGGAGTGTTGATGTAGCCAGTTATATGGGCTTTTCAAAACCAAGTGTGTCGCATGCGGTAAAGATCATGGCGGAGAAAGGATTGATTCGTCTGGATTCCAGTAAAATTCTTCATTTGACGGAGCAGGGAAAGAAAGTAGCAGAAGCAACGTATAAGAGACATTGTTTCTTCTCGGAAATGCTTACAAGCATTGGTGTTCCGAAAGATATTGCGCAGGAGGATGCCTGCCGGATCGAGCATGTGATCAGTGAAGAAACCTTCCAGGCAATCCAGGATTTTTATAATAAATCAAATACAGGAAATGAATAGACCGTGAAAACGGTCTTTCTTTATGTATAATAGAAACAGTCAATAAAGATCTCTTGGATCAGAAAGGACTCGATGAATCGCCTATGAGAAGAAGAAGTGAAATATTAGCGCCGGTAGGAAGTATGGAAATGCTGGAAGCCGCCTTGGCTGCCGGATGTGATGCGGTCTATTTTGGATTGCCGCAGTATGGAGCCAGAGCTTATGCCAAAAACTTTACCATGGAACAAGCTAGAGAAGTGATTCAAAGATGCCATCTAGCTGGTGTAAAAGTTCATATCACTATGAATACTATTCTTTTTGAAGAAGAAATTGAACCAGCCTACCAACAAGCAAAACAACTGTATGAATATGGGGTGGACGCCTTGATCATTCAGGATCTAGGATTAATGCACCTGCTGCACACCCGATTGCCCGATCTTGTGATCCATGCATCTACACAGCTGAGCACACGCACTCCACAGGAGATTGAAAAACTGAAGAAACTGGGAGTACGCCGTGTTGTCCTTGCCAGGGAATGCAGTCGTGATGAAATCGAACGTTGCAAAAAGGCTGGTCTGGAAATCGAAATATTTGTACATGGAGCCTTGTGTATCAGTATGTCCGGACGATGTTATTTATCACAAGTATTCTATGGGCGAAGCGGAAACCGTGGTCGTTGCAGCCAGCCTTGCCGTATGCCTTATACCTTATGGATGGATGGCAGAAAGGTCCACACTCCGGGAGAGTATCTTCTGAGTCCGAAGGATCTGTCCCTGATTGACCAGGCTGGCAAGCTGGATGTGGATTCCTTAAAGATCGAAGGACGGATGAAAAGTCCAGTCTATGTTTATGAAGCAGTACGTCAGGTAAAAAAGGTGCTGGAAGGAAAAAAACGTACACAGGAGGACAGAGAACGTCTGAAACAAGCTTTTAATCGTGGTTATACGACGGGTCATATAGATGGTATGACAGGGCATGAGCTAATGAATACGACTGCCGGAAATCATCAGGGTATCCCGGCAGGGCAAGTCGTCGGTGTTTCCAAAAAGAAGATCCGTATCCATTGTCAGATTGATATTCATCAATATGACGGCTTACGCATTGGGTTACAACAAGGTTGTCGGATCAATTATCTATACGATGCTCGAGGGAATCTGACAAATGAAGTAAAAAAAGGACACATTGCCCAGATTGATGCGCTTCCGAATATTCATATAAAAGATATGGTTGTTCGCACTGTGTCCTATCAGATGGAGCAGGAAGTGCGAAAAATCGCGCAAACCACGATCCGTAAAATACCGGTCAAAGCACAGATTATATGTGAAGGCTTCGGTCAACCTTTGCGAGCGATTGCGGATGATGGGCAACATACGGTGTTTGCGGAAAGCGCGGTGAAAGCTGTTTTGGCAAAAAAACAACCGACAACACCAGCCGTCATTGAAAAACAGATGAAAAAGACCAAAGACAGCTGGATCGTCTTTACCGACATTACATATGACCTGGAAGATGGTTTGTTCTTTCCGATCGGAGTGCTGAACGATCTGCGAAGACAGATTATTGAACGGTTGAAAAAGGAAAGAGAAAAGGCCGCCCCTGTCAGTGAACGACCATATTTGTTCCGTCCATTCGTAGAGGATAAAGAGGCTCGATATGTCCAAACTGTGCCGGAGGATACGCTGCCTGCACATTGGAATGTAACGAATTCCTATGGAGTTGCTGCTGCCTTGGAGATGGGGTATACACAAACATGCTTGAGCGATGAATGTGATGTTTCACATATGGAACAACTGGTGCAAGCTTTCCAACGACGATATCATCAGCCGGTTCCTGTGGTATGGAATGTGTATCAGAAACGGCGTCTGATGATCATGCGTCATTGTCCTGTGAATACTGCATGTAAAGACGGAACAAGAACAAAATGTGCTTTATGTCATACACATATGTTTTATCTAAAGGGGAAAGATGGAAATACATTTTTGTGTCAGGGTAACGAAGATTGTTACATGTGCTTATATGATACAAAGGCAACCAATTTATTATCGGAAATGGGACATTTTCATCAATTGGGAATTCATCGTTTTCTCCTTTCCTTTGTCGATGAAACAGAGGATAAAAGGAAGGAATTGTTAGAACAATTCAAAAGGGAATCATATTGAAAGAAGTTATGAATAATGGTATCATCTTAATAGCAAAAAGGCTAAAGGAGGATATTTTATTATGCCTATTATCGTTGACGTATATGCTCGTGAAGTGTTGGATTCTCGTGGAAATCCGACTGTTGAAGTGGAAGTTACAACAGAATCCGGTGCTTTCGGTAGCGCTATGGTTCCTAGTGGAGCAAGTACTGGTGAAAGAGAAGCTCTGGAACTTCGTGATGGAGATAAATCACGCTATTTAGGAAAAGGAACAACAAAAGCCGTTGATAATGTTAACAACATCATCGCTCCGGCTGTAATCGGTTTGGACTGCCGTGATCAGAACCTGATCGACAAGACTATGCTGGATCTGGATGGATCTCCTTTCAAAAAGACATTAGGTGCAAACGCTACATTAGGTGTTTCCATGGCTGTTGCCAAAGCTGCTGCTGATTTCTATGGAATGCCATTGTTCAATTACTTCGGTGGATTCAATGCCAATACATTGCCAGTGCCTATGTGTAATGTAATCAATGGTGGATCTCATGCCGATTCTACAGTAGACTTCCAGGAATTCATGATCATGCCTGTTGGAGCTAAAACTGAAAAAGAAGCTGTACGTATGGCAGCTGAAACTTTCCATGCTTTAAAATCTGTATTGAAGGCAAAAGGATACAACACAAACGTTGGTGATGAAGGTGGATTTGCCCCTTCCTGCAAAGACGGAAACGAAGAACCGTTGGAATTATTGGTTGAAGCTATGGAAAAAGCCGGATACAAACCGGGAGAAGATATGTGCATCGCAATGGACGTAGCTGCTTCTGAATTCCATAATCATGAAACTGGATTGTATGAACTGTCTAAATCTGGACAAGGAACAAAGACTTCCGATGAAATGATCGATATGTATGCTGAATGGATCGAAAAATATCCAATCATCTCTATCGAAGACGGATTAGGTGAACGTGACTGGGACGGATGGAAAAAGTTGACAGATCGTATCGGTGACAAAGTTCAGCTGGTTGGAGACGACTTATTTGTTACTAACCCTGCTATCCTGCAGGAAGGTATCGAAAAGGGTATTGCGAATGCAATCCTGATCAAAGTAAATCAGATTGGTACTTTGACTGAAACTTTCGATGCTATGGAATTAGCTAAGAAACATAACTACACTTGCGTAGTATCTCATCGTTCAGGAGAAACAGAAGACTCTACAATTGCTGATATCGCTGTAGCATTCAATGCTGGCCAGATCAAGACTGGTTCTCTGTCTCGTACAGACCGTATCTGCAAATACAACCGTTTGATGAAGATTGAAGATGAACTGAACAAACGTGGTACTGCTTCCGTAGCTAAATACTTAGGAAAGAAAGCATTCTACAATTTATTCAAATAATAAAATAGTGATTCCTTGAAGGCATTGTCAAAAGACGATGCCTTTTTTTGTTATTCTTTTTTTTCTAACGTATTAATAATTGCCGATGAAAAAAGGAGAATATAATGGTCAATAAAACAAGTCAGGATAAGAAGATTAAACAGATCCTGAAAAACAAAAAGCTACAGGCATTGATTGTTAAGGAAATACTTCCGGAGCTGTCCGGCCTGTCTTTGGATGAGATCGTTCCTATGATCCAGGAAAGAAATACAGAATATCTGGATAATGATTGTAGGGATATATTTATGGATGCCAAGCTGGAAATATCCGGCAAAAACGAAAAACCAAAAGCCTATATTGATATAGAGCCCGAAGGACGTGAATACCCCCGGATATTATTTCAAAAACCGTGCTATCAAATATGCAGGACGTATGTATGATCGTCTATCGACGGAACAGTGGTGTAAAGATACTTACAATGATGTTATTCCTATCTATACGGTCTGGTTTATTATCTATCCGGATAAAAAACATAAGAACAAGATGGAAAAAGAATGTTTATGGGGTGAGGTCGATCACAAAAAACAAGCGATGATCACCAATATTTATGTTTATTTAGGACATAAAGATTCGACTGTTCCATTGATTGATATGTTTAATATGTTGTACAGAAAGGATAAAACGATCGAAGAAAAAAGAAAATATTTTTTAGAAAGAGGTGTAGATATGAAACACAAAGAAATCAGACAGTACGATTTTCTAGAAGAATTGAGGATCGGAGCTTACGAATTTTATAAAGAAGAAGGACGTGAAATCGGTCGTAAAGAAGGTCGTAAAGAAGGTCGTAAAGAAGGTCGCAAAGAAGGACGTAAAGAAGGACGTAAAGAAGGTCGTGAAGAAGGACGTGAAGAAGGTCGTGAAGAAAAGTGCATTGATTCAATAAAAAGTTTGATGCAAAATCTGAGCTGTTCAGCTGTTCGTGCTATGGATCTATTAAATATTCCGAAAGAAAAAAGGAATCATTACATTTCATTACTATGAAGAAAAAATCAGGAATCTATTTATGATTCCTGATTAACGTTTTAATGTAAAAGCCGGCATCAGTTGCAGTTTATGTAAATTATTGCGATGCATACGGTCA
Organism: Faecalitalea sp. UBA4312; assembly: GCA_002394635.1. Lineage (GTDB taxonomy): Bacteria > Bacillota_I > Bacilli_A > Erysipelotrichales > Erysipelotrichaceae > UBA4312. Next base: position 5,971 of record DGUK01000068.1, on the reverse strand, counting down.
ATTTTTTCCTTGATTTGCGGATCTTCACATTCTCCTGTCAAGATATAGTGATCCAGTGTGGCATAGGTAAATCCGATTTTTTCTTCGTCCGACATGCCACTCAAACCATCACTCGGAGTTTTTGTAACCAACTGTTTCGGGATATCACATAATTGGCCAATCTGCATAACTTCTTCGACCACCAGATTCGATAACGGGCTGAAATCACCGGCTGAATCCCCGTATTTTGTAGAGTATCCAATGTAGTCTTCGGAGCGATTGCACGTATTTACCACGCGGGCGCCACCCGGTAAGCATTGACCGATGGCATACAGTGTGCTCATCCGGATCCTCGGGGGCATATTGATTATGGCATCCCTGCTCAATTCGTTGGAGCCAATGCATTGGGATGCACTTAATTGTTTATTGATCTCGTTAGACAGTCCGGTTACACTGTCATGGATATTGATTACCAGGTATGGGATTCCAAGGGCTTCCACCACTTCCTTGGAGTCTTCGATATCCGGTTGTACCCCATTAGGCATCAGGACACCCACAACTTTGTCTTTTCCTAAGGCCTCTGCACAAAGAGCGGCCGCTATGCTGGAATCCTTTCCTCCGGAAATACCGATTACTGCATAACAGTTTTTACCATTGGTTTCAAAATAGTTTCTGATCCATTCTATGATTTCCTGTTTGACTTGTTTAGGGTTATCTAACATATGTATTCTCCTTCTTCAACTTTGATAAAATTATAAGTTTTTTTAGTATTGAATACAATATAAAAAGTAAGAGAACAAAGAAAATGGCCTGTAACTACAGGCCAGAAAAGAAATAAAAAAACCCTTACATCAGGGTGAAGGACGAATGGAGCAGATGAGGGGAATTGAACCCCCGTATCAGCCTTGGCAAGGCTGTGTTCTACCATTGAACTACATCTGCAAAATGGCGGTCCAGATGGGACTCGAACCCACGATCTCCTCCGTGACAGGGAGGCATGTTAACCACTACACCACTGGACCACTAAACAGATATTTACTTTTTAAAAAATGGCGGAGTAGGAGAGATTTGAACTCTCGCGCCAGTTTCCCGACCTATACCCTTAGCAGGGGCACCTCTTCAACCACTTGAGTACTACTCCAAGACAATCTAGGACGGAACGCTACCCTTCAGCGCTCACTTATAATATCATGGAGATTTATTTATTGCAAGCACATTTTTAAAAAAGAAATATTTTGATATTAATCCATCATCTGTGTATATATTTGTTCCAGCTGTTTTTTTTCTTGTTCAGTCATGGAACGCTCGGTAGCATCATGATCATCTACAGTTCCTTCATGACCATCAGTGGCCGTTCCATCTTTAATACAGATCACCAATGGCACATACAACCACAGCTTTCCATCTTGCTCCTCATTGATACGCATCCATTCACCGATATATTGGCTCAATTGTTCTCTTTGCTGGTCGGTATACATCAGATCATGATTTTCGTCACGGACCTTGACATACAATACTTTTTGATCCGTCTGATCGGCCACCTCTTTTAAGATGGGGGCAGCTTCTTTACACCATGGGCAGTCGTCAAATCCAAAATAAAGAATAGCGTCCTTTCCACTTTGAAAAAAAGAAAGGGCTTCTTCCATTGTGATTTCTTCGAATAAGCTTTCCTTTGTAGTGGTCTGCGTGCATTCTTCACTTGGATCACATGCCGGTATATCTTTCGGCTTTTCTGTAGTAGTTGTACAAGCACTCAGGACAAATCCCAGAACTAGGATCAATATATTTCTTAACATATGGGCATTATAACATAAAAAAACTCCGATGACTCGGAGATCTTTTTCATATGGGGCGGCTGACGCGATTCGAACGCGCGCATCACGGAGCCACAATCCGCTGTGTTAACCACTTCACCACAACCGCCATGTGCTCAATTATATTAACAAAAAATGCATTCTTTGTAAACTGTTTTGTAAAAAATTGTGCGTCCGGTGTGGTTTGCGTAGAAGAGAATATGCGAATAAAAGAAATGAATGAACAATCACGACCAAGAGAAAAAGCTTTGCGCTTTGGGATCTCTGCACTAAGTGATACTGAACTGGTGGCACTGATCTTGCAAAGCGGGACCCGTAACAGATCAGTATTTGACATTGCCCAGGATGTATTGAATAAAACCGAGGGTCTGTATAGAATGATGGATATGTCTATCATAGATCTAATGAAGATTCCGGGCATTCACAAGGTAAAAGCTCTACAACTGCAGGCTAGTATGGAACTGTCGAGACGCATTCTACAGGCTAAAGCTTATCAGACCCGGATCCAGCGCCCGGAGGATCTGGCAGAGTGGTTTATGATGACTTTCGGGCCCCGAAAGCAGGAGCATTTTATTGCGGTGTATTTGGACACAAAGGGGAAGATACTATCCCATCGTATTTTGTATATCGGAACACTGAATGAGAGCTGTGTACATCCGAGAGATATCTTCAAGGAGGCCTATTTAGAAAATGCGCAGTCGGTTATCCTGGTGCACAATCATCCCAGCGGAGATGTGATGCCGTCACAACAAGATATCGTTTGTACCAATCAGATTCGCAATGTCGCAAAAATGATGGGGATCCGGCTCCTGGATCATATCATAGTCAGCCGAAATTCATACTATTCGTTAAAACAGGGGCAATATCTGGATTGAAACCGATGATTATTCTTTGTTATAATGGGAAAGAGTTTGGGGGATCCTATGCGAAGAATGAATCATTTACAACGCGTGTTGGTGACACTGATCATTATTGTCCTTTCAATTGGATCAGTCATGATCGGTCTGCGTCAGCAGGCGATGTCAGATTACGGATATAGTGCTTGGACGTATATTCAATATGGTTTATTTGAATATCCGTTCCGTTCGATTGCCAATGCTTTTAACGATGTATCAAATCTTTGGCATCAATATGATGACAATGAATATCTGAACCAGCAGCTGGCTGAGCAGAAAAGCTATAAAACACTGTATGAAGAAGAAAGAAATAAAAACCAGGAGCTGGAAAAACTGGCCAATGTAATTAATGATATGGAAGACGCGACGCCAATTTCATGCCGTGTCATCAAACGGTCAAGCGAAACATGGAACCAAACGGTTACTATTTCGGCAGGTTCTGAGCAAGGCATTCGTGTCAATATGCTGGTACAAACAGCCGAAGGTATGGTTGGACTGATCACAAAGGTTCAGCAGAACACAAGTACCGTTGAGCTGTTAACCAGCGAAGATATGACTAACGATATTGCTGTGAAGATTTCCATGGAGGACGGAACGACAACTGAAGGGGTCATTCAATCCTATGATGTCGAGAGGCATGAATATCGTATGGCCCTGTTTGATAATAGTGCAGAAGTTGCTGCCGGACAGTCGGTAGCCACCAGCGGAAAGGGTGGTAATTATCCGGGAGGCATTTATGTCGGAACAGTTACGGATGTGGAACGAAATGACAGCGCCATCATTTCTACGGTCTATGTGCGGCCGGTTTCTAATATGATGAGTTTTGATTATTGTCTGGTTATTGGTGGCGGCAGTGAGGAAAAATCATGAAAATAAAAACATTGTTTGCGTTTTTATTTCTGATGGCTGGTTTTGATACATTGCTGATCTATCTGTGTCCGGTGGATTTTTCTTTCCGCTCGATGTCTTTTGTGCCACATACTGCTTTTTTGGCTTTACTGTTACTGGTCAATGACAAGGAATCATTGGATCGTATCTTGATCTGCTTGTTTACAGGAATTGTCTATGACTTTTGTTTTAATTCCAGTTTTCCTATTTCCACGATATTGTTTCCGTTGTTTGGATATATTTTGGGCGCTTTACCAAAGGCAATACGCGATAATGTTGTGACTTTTTTTATCAGCTGCGTTTTGTGTATCTTTTTACTGGATCTGCTTCCGTTTTTGTTCTGTAAAGCTGTTGGTGTGATCCAGGTGCGCTTCTGGACATGGATCTTCCATGTGGAACTGACAACGTTGATTTTTCATGTTGCAGTATTGATCGGATTGTATTTTCTGGTCGGATATATGGAGGATGTCGCTTTGCGCCGTCAGCAGAAGCGAAACGAACAGGAAAGAGACATGTATCGAAGAATACGATCTGCAAGGAGATGAGCTGGCTCATTTCCTTTTTTTATGCAGAAAGTATGCTAAAATAAGAGGACAAGAAAAAAGGTGAGACAATGAAAAAACTATTATTGCTTGATGGGAACTCCATGTTATTCCGAGCGTATTATGCCACATTATACACAAGAATGATGTCGACTTCCAATGGGATACCGACCAATGCCGTTTTTGGCTTTATTAATATGATGAACAAAGCCCTGGAGCTTGTACAGCCGGATGCTGTACTTGTTGCTTGGGATGCCGACGGCCATACATTTCGAAAAGAAGAATATGAACCTTATAAAGGAACAAGGAAGCCGCTGGACGATGAATTGATCGTTCAGTTTCCGATTGTCCGGGAATTCCTGGATGCCGCCGGAATCAAACGATTTGAAATACATGGTTATGAAGCGGATGACGTCATCGGAACGATGGCCAAAGACTGTCCGGATGTACAAACGACAATCCTGACCAGTGACCGCGATCTTCTTCAATTGATCGATCCGACGACCAATGTGCTTCTGATGAAAAAGGGCCTGACTGACATGGAACTGATGGATGAAGCAGCCTTTGAGGAAAAATACGAACTGAAACCGTTACAAATAATTGATATGAAAGGGCTGATGGGAGATGCCAGTGATAATATTCCGGGGGTGGCCGGTGTGGGTGAAAAGACGGCGATCCGCCTGTTGAAACAATATCCAAGCGTCGAACAGGTCTATGAAAATATTGAATCAGTAAAAGGAAAACTGAAAGAAAAACTGATCAAAGATAAAGACAATGCGTTTTTATCCAAACATCTAGCTACGATTTATCGGGAAGTACCTTTGCCGTTTGCGTTGGAAGACTGTCGGTTTGAAGAAATAGCCGATGGGGTCAATGATTTTTATTCAAAATATGAGATGCGTTCTTTTTTGAAAAAACAGACAACCTCTGTGAAAACAGAAAGAAAGGCACTGGATACGGATGTTTGGAAGGCCACCGAAGATTTATTACTGCCTGTCTGCAGCGTACAACCGTTCTTATCCCAAAAATTATATGGTTTTGTCGGTTTGGATAAAGAGGATGTTTACTATCTCCCTCTTAATAATGCTAAAACTGATCCGGCATTTTTGCACTATATAGAAACACGGCCTGTCGTAACTTGGGACGGCAAGGAATTGATGCATCTGATGAAACGTCATAATCTGCCGATACCGAAGATCAGTCAGGATCTGCATCTGGCCGGATTCCTTTTACATTCGCAGGCTACCGATACGGATGCATTGATCGAAGCATTGGATATTCGTTTGCCGTTCAGCTTTCATGATCTGACCAAAAAGGCAAAGAACGTACCGGCTAATGATCCGCAGCGTCTGAAACAAATGTATCAGACCCTGATCGTTGAACTGGATCGGATCCGGGAGAATATTTTCCAAGAGCTGAAAGAACAAAATCTTTGGAATCTCTATGAAACGATTGAGAAACCACTGGCTCCGATTCTTTATCGGATGGAAACTGAAGGAATCCATATTGATGAAAAAGTTCTGGATGAAATCAGTGTGGATGTACAGACAAAGATGAATGATTTATCCAGTCAGATTTATGCATATGCAGAAAAAGTGTTTAATATTAATTCACCGAAACAACTGGGTGCTGTCCTGTTTGATGATCTTGGATTGAAACAGCCTGGTAAAAAACGTTCGACAAGTGCCGATGTATTGGAAAAACTGCAGGGACAACACCCGATCATCAGCTGTTTGCTGGAATACAGAAAATATGCCAAGATCCAGTCTACATATATCGAAGGCTTGAAAAAACACATTCAGCCGGATTCCAAGATCCATACATCTTTTAATCAGACGATGACGCAGACAGG
>DGUK01000054.1 GCA_002394635.1 Faecalitalea sp. UBA4312 | reverse complement strand
TACGGACGTACGGAAATAGAGATTGTCGATGACAGTTTATTGTTCGACGGTCTGCCAACAAAACAAACCGTATGGATGTCACATGGGGATAAGGTATCAAAGCTAGCCGAAGGCTTTCAGACCAGTGCCACATCGGATACATGTCCATATGCGGCCACATCCAACGTAGAAAAACAGATGTACACACTGCAGTTTCATCCGGAAGTCCGTCATTCCGAATATGGCAATGATATATTAAGAAACTTCGTATTTAAGATCTGCAAGGCCCGTAATAACTGGTCCATGCAGGATTTCATTCAAACACAGACCAAGGAAATCCGGGAAAAAGTAGGTAAAGACAAGGTCCTGCTGGGATTATCCGGCGGGGTGGATTCCTCTGTCGTAGCCGCTTTACTGCATCAGGCCATCGGTGACCAGCTGATCTGTATGTTTATCGACCATGGTCTTCTTCGCAAAGGCGAAGCCGAAAGCGTTATGGAAACCTTTGGAAAAAACATGAATGTCAATTTGGTCAAGATCGATGCCAAAAAGCGCTTTTTATCCAAATTGGATGGAGTCATCGATCCGGAGCATAAACGCAAGATCATCGGCAATGAATTTGTTTATACCTTTGATGAAGAAGTAAAGAAGCTGACCGAAGGGGAGAATATCAAATGGCTGGCACAGGGAACCCTGTATACCGACGTAATTGAATCCGGTACCAAAACAGCCCAGACGATCAAATCCCATCACAATGTCGGCGGTCTTCCAAAGGATATGCAGTTCCAGCTGATCGAACCGTTGAATACGTTATTTAAAGATGAAGTACGAGCTCTAGGTGAAGCCTTAGGCTTACCGGAAGATATGGTTTGGAGACAACCGTTCCCAGGCCCTGGACTTGGTATTCGGATCATGGGGGAGATCACAGAAGAAAAGATCCGTATTGTCCAGGATAGTGATTATATTCTTCGTGAAGAAATTGCCAAAGCCGGTCTGCGCAGAGAAATCTGGCAGTATTTCACAGCTCTGACCAATATGCGTTCTGTCGGTGTCATGGGGGATCAGAGAACCTATGATTATGCGGTTGCCATTCGTGCAGTGACTTCCATTGACGGTATGACTGCTGACTGGGCAAGGATCCCATACGAAGTACTGGATAAGATCTCCAATCGCATCGTAAACGAAGTACAACATGTAAACCGCGTACTCTTTGACATTACCTCAAAGCCACCGGGAACCATTGAGTTTGAATAGTAGACATCTTGTAATTCATCATAAAAGTTGGGCCTTAAATCCGGCCCAACTTTTTACGTTAACTATATAGTATCTGTTTCTTATAGAAAAACAGAGAGAAAGAATTCTGGTCTTCCTATTTGTGGTATAAGCTATGGTATGAAATAATAACATTTGCGTTTTTTGGAAACTTTTTTCCGCCTCCATGTATTTCCTGACCATTTATGGTAATAGAATCAACCTTGCTGGGAGATGTAAGAACCCCCATTCTTAAATCATTAAGAGGAATACATTTCACGTTTGTAAATCCTGCACTTGTAAACATGGCTTCAATATCGGTATAGTTTTTGCTTTGAAACCCATTGATCGATCTAGGTACTTTTACGGTAAATGTGGGAGCTTTTACATAGGGTTTCGAAACTCGGGTACGGTTCGAAAAGAACTCGTTAGTACTTCTATTATTTGAAAAACGTATTGTTTTTGGAGGATTATTTTTGGATGAATACCAAATGCATATGGCTATAATTATAAAAATTAATCCACCACCTGAGGACTCGGCCATGAGTAAAATACCAACGATAGCTAGAACTATGGCAGTTTTATTTGTAGAAGATTTTTGCCTCTCCAAATCGGCTTTCTGTTTTGCATCTGCCAGACGCTGCCGTTCTTCGATTTCAATTTCTTTCATCCGAATGTTTTGATTTATTTTGGGTGGCTTTGATTTCTTTATATTTGTTTTTTTGGGAGCGGGTTCGTTATCATCGTAAATTAAAATATTTGCGCCACAATACTCACAAAAAGTTTGTTTACGCCCTTCCTCTACATTGAGTGCCGACCACATTCCGGACATTTTGCTGAGACGAATTTTATAGCCATTATTTCTCCTTATACTCTCGCTTCTGAATACTAAAACTAGTGAATAGGTATATTTGTAAATAATTATAAAAATGAATAATCAGTTTTACGAATTGGTTTTATGTTTCAATTGTCGCTTGGAAATAGGATCTACAATTTAGAATACCATTAACAAATTCTCCGATCTGATCGGTTATATCTACCTTTTTTATTTGATTGTTGCATTTGCATAACAAAAAGACAGGGCTATCCGTTGTTTGTTCTAATTGTATCGAAATATATGATGTAATTTTATTACGATACCGTCGTATATATTCAAACTGGAAACCTGTCAATTTGTATTCTTCTATCATTTATTCAATGTCCACCTTACAAATAATTCCATGGTCTAATTTAAATAGTACAGTTGCTTCTGTTGTATCTGGGATCTTATCATATAATCGTCCTGCTGAATAACAATCATCTCCGATTACAGTATATGGACTGTTCGCAACATACCCAATGCATCCGAAAGGTTTCAAACATACTTTGATTGCTTCTTTGTCATATTCGTTATCTGGTTCCTTTTATAATGTTATTATCATATCTTTTTCAATAAAGTCGTTACCGTAATGGTGTTTTGTTCCTGTTAAAGTGAAATAATATGTTTTCATGTTATGTTTTCTCCTTTTTACAGTTTTATTATCCATTTTTATTTGACATTATCATTGTCATAATTCTATGAATTTACCATTCTTTCTTTCTATGAATGATAGAAGTAGGAATTGATGACATATATACTCCATGATTTGATCATGCTGCTATTTAGTGGGCAAAAAAAGTCAGATTTGACCTATTGGAAACCGATGAGAGCATTTACCAAGTAGCTATCAACAACGGTTTTTCTGATAGTCGTCGCTTCATCTTAACCTTTCAGTCCTTGTATGGTGTAACGCCTCTGCAATATCGCAAAGCCAGTAAAAAAAAACAAAAAGGAACACAAGGTCATCGACCCTATCCTTTCAAAAGAACCTTCGGTATAGATATACCGGAGGTTTTTAATCTTATGAAAAGTTTAAGCTTATCTTAAGGCTTATCCATATAAACAGAAAGAATGTTCCGATACGATATATGTGACTTGATGAAAGGAGATCCAAATGAACTTGTTTATGCAAATGACAATAAATAGTGTGTTTCAGATTTGTTTGTTTTCACTGCTTCCATTTTTATGGTGGTTGATTACGGCTAGAAAAAAAGAAGGTTTTCTTACGTGGATCGGAATAAAAAGAGTACAGAATATGTGGAACCATAAAATGATTCTATGGATGCTGGGGACAACGTTTCTGTTTCTTTTCTTATCTCTCTTTATGTTTTGGTCTTTAAAAAAAGTAGAGATGGCTACCTCTGTATTTGCAGGGAAGGGATGTTCTGCCCTTGCTGCGATAGGAATGTATGCGGTTTTTAATACAGCTTTACCGGAGGAAATTGTGTTTCGGGGATTTCTTTTAAAAAGAGTATCCGAAAAGTTTGGCTTTTATAAAGCCAACGGATTCCAAAGTGCTTTGTTCGGACTTATGCATGGGGTCCTTTTCATAACGACAGCAGGTTTCTTGAGAACCATTTGGATCGTATTGTTTACCGGAATGATTGGATGGTTCATGGGATTTATCAATGAAAAGATAGCGAAGGGCTCAATACTGCCAAGCTGGTGGATCCATGCGGGGGCAAATATATTTGCAGGATTATGTTCGGCTTTCTTGTTGTTTTAAGAATGAGTGCGTTTCATAGATGGATGGCACCGACCTGATGCATGAGAAAAGGATCCCACTTGTATGATTGATCGATTGCTTTCAAATTACACGAAACGGACAGTATGGTATCTAGCATGCTCATCATCCTGTGATAGTATGTGTTCTAAGACATTCATCCTCGTTTATTTATAAGAAAATCTCGCAGATATGTTCCAATGATCCGATAGATCGATTTCTCAATATCCATATTGCCTTCCATGAGGCACCATTCCAAAACACATCCTTTGACGATTGTGCAGATGTCCATGCATATTTCATGAGCATCTGCATTCGTTTTGACAATGCCCTGTTCCTGTGCTGCGCTTATTTCTTTTTCGCTGCGGGCCATTACGGTATTCGGCTCGAATTGTCCCTCAACTTCGGACATATACGCGGAAAGCGAATGGTTTCCGGCGGTATAAAAGCTCTTCATAAATTCAAGACCAAATTCCATATATCGGTTTATAAGACGCATGTACAGTTCTGAAACACGGTCACCAATCTTGTTGATGGGTGTTTGCAGAGAGCAGGTTTCAAAGGAAGTGTCGCGCACAAAGTACATAAGGAGTTCATCCTTGTCTCTGAAATAATGGTAAAAGGTTCCAATGGAAAGATTGGCTGCTGCACACACATTTCTTACCGTGATATAATCAGCACCTTTTTTCCGAATCAGATCAATGGTTGTATCTATGATCCTCTGTTTGTTGTCAGCATAATCTGCACTTTTTGCCGGTCGTCCACATTTTTTGGCCATAATAGTCTCCTTTTTAGCACATGTTCATTTTTACTATTGACATTATAGAACGCGTTCTATATAATTGCAAATAGATAATAATAGAACATGTTCTATTATTTGAAAGGAGCTATTATCTATGAAAATTACATATTGGTCAGATTATGCCTGCCCTTACTGCTATATCGGTGAGGTACGTCTAAAGAAAGCAATTGAATCTATTCCTGAATTAAAAAATGTACAGCTTGAAATGAAAGCTTTCCAGTTAGACCCTTCCGCAGGAGAACATGCAGTCAGCGATACACAGACACGGTTTGCCGATAAATACGGCATCTCGTTTGAGGCTGCCGGCAGGCAAATTGAAACTATCTCTCAGATGGGGATGGGTGAAGGACTTGATTTCCGGTACGGCTCGACGCTTTTTACCAACACAATGGATGCACATCGCCTGACGAAACTGGCGCAGAGCAAAGGGGATCCGGCGCTGAGTGAGCGAGTTATTTCCGCTCTTTTCAAAGCATATTTCACCGACAACAAAGAGCTCGCAGACAAAGCGCTTCTCCAGAAGATCGGTGAAACGTGTGGAATGGATGCCACGGAGGTCAGAGAAGTTTTGAATTCAGATACGTATCGGGATGAAGTGATTTCAGATGAGAAGGAAGCTTTTCAAAAGGGTATTCACGCTGTTCCATATTTCGTTATCGGAAAGTATGCGATCCCTGGCGCACAGAGTATGGAGGGGATGAAAGCTACCCTTCAAAAAGCATTGGAGCAGGAAACGGAATCGAACGAGGGACAAGGGATGGCATTTAGCTGCGGGCCGGATGGCTGCAAGATTGGTTGAGATATGATTATCGAGGTACCGGTAAAAGGGTATTTTGAGGAAAACTGCTTCTTTTACATTGACGATAAGACCCGGCATGGTTTTATCATTGACCCCGGGGCGCAAGCCGAAAAACTGCTTGATATTATAGAAAAGAACGGCTGGGAAATTGAAAAAATCTTGCTTACACATGGTCATTTTGACCATACTGGAGCCGTCAACGATCTTCGCCGTGTATTAAATCTTCCCGTACTCGCCTATCGAACAGCAAACGACTATCTGCTGGATGCCGAAAAAAACCTGTCAGCCTTCTGCGGACCTCCGATTACCGTACGAGATGTAACATATATTGATGATGGGGACAATATAACTCTCAAAGTTAACCCGTCTTTTTCCCTGCATGTAATCCATACGCCGGGTCACACGACGGATTCCATCGTGTTCTATTCGGCCAAAGATCAGATTGCCTTTGTAGGCGATACAATCTTCAAAGGAAGCATTGGGAACTATCAATATCCGGGTGGGAATGTCATCGACTTACAACACAGTATTCTCAAAAAAATATTTACTTTGCCAGATGAAACGGTTCTTTGTTCGGGACACTCTGGTAAAACAACGGTAGGAATCGAAAAACAAAGATACGGATATTAGATGCGAAGGACAGCTTACATTTAAAAGAAAGGTTGGTACTATATCATGAAAAAACAATCCATACATATTGGCACGATGGAGCTGAAAAGCCGCATCATTATGCCTCCGGTTGCCACGTATCAGAGTACAGAGGACGGAAATGTCACAGATGCGATGCTGGATTATTATGGGGAAAGGGCAAAGAATGGAAACCTTGGAATGATCATCACCGAGCACAGCTATATCATGAAGCAAGGAAAGGCAAAAGCAAAACAACTTTCCATTTCAAAGGATGAGGATATAGAGGGCTTGCGAAAGCTAACCGATGTCATTCATCAAAATGGGACAAAAGCTATGGTTCAGCTAA
>DGUK01000098.1 GCA_002394635.1 Faecalitalea sp. UBA4312 | reverse complement strand
AAAAACCAAAGTATTCGTTTTTTGCATGGGGCAGTATGATGTTTACGTGTGGGCTGGCAGCGGATATCCTGTTTTATTCCTTTGCGGAGTGGGTCATGTATGCTGTCAATCCTCATATCACAGAACTGGGATCTATTACCGAATGGGCCGGTGTTTTTCCTTTATTTCACTGGAGCTTTATACCCTGGGCTTTCTACCTGGTGTTGGCTGTTGTCTTTGGATTCATGCTGCATGTGGGGAAAAGACAACGACAACGCTATTCCGAGGCATGCCGACCTGTAATCGGAAAAAGAGCCGATGGCTTGTGGGGGCGTATCATTGATTTATTTGCGCTATTTGCCTTATTGGCCGGAACGGCTACAACGTTCAGCGTAGCTACGCCTTTGCTAGCCAGTGTCATCATGCGCTTATTCCATATTCAAGTGGATCGCCGGATCGTTACGATCATCATTTTACTTGTAACGTGCCTTGTGTATACGTATGCTGTTTTACATGGATTTAAGGGAATCAGCTTTCTGGCTAAACTTTGTATCTATCTCTTTTTCGGATTATTGTTTTATGTTTTTGTCATAGGAGGCCAAGCTCGCTTTATTGTGGAAAACGGGTTTCAATCACTGGGAAAGATGATACAAAATTTTATTGAACTTTCGACCTATACAGATCCGGGAAGGACCAATCATTTTCCGCAGGACTGGACCATCTATTTCTGGGCATACTGGATGGTATGGTGCATTGCAGCGCCTTTCTTCATAGGAAATATTTCCCGGGGAAGGACCATTCGCCAGGTGATTACCGGAGGATATCTTTTCGGTGTCGGCTCGACGATCATCAGTTTTATTGTGTTAGGAAACTATTCGCTGGGATTACAGAGTGCCGGGCTCGTCGATTTTATCGGCCAGTATGAAACAAGTGGCGATCTGTATACTTTGATCCTGCATATAATGGATACGATCCCCGGAACCACGATTGTATTGATCCTTACTTTAGTCTGCATGATTGCGTTTTATGCCACCTCTTTTGATTCTATTGCGTATACGGCTGCATGCTACAGCTACAAAAAATTAAAGGAAGGGGAAAATCCCCATTTACTGATTCAATTATTGTGGTGTATATTATTGATTGTATTACCCATTGGTTTGGTTTTCTCTGAAAGCTCTATGAACAATATACAATCGGTCAGTATAATATCTGCTTTCCCGATTGGCATCATCATGATCATCATGATCTGGAGCTTTTTTAAAGAAGCCGGAAAATACTTAGAATTGCGAGGAACATTAAAGGATGAACAAGAACATTGTCACAATAGATACGAAAGATACGAAAAGTAAAGAAGCATTGATACGCAAGATCCAGCTTGTGAATTTGAAATCATTAAAAAAACTGGATGCAATCTGTAAAAAATATGATATTCAATACTGGGCGGCCTATGGAACACTGCTGGGAACTGTCCGACATCAAGGCTTTATTCCGTGGGATGATGATGTAGATATACAAATGCTTCGAGAAGATTATAAAAAATTGCAGAAAGTCCCTGTTGAAGAATGGGGAGATGACTGCTTGTTTGAAACAGGATATACAGATGATATCCGGCATGATAAGATATTCGGACGTGTATACCAAAAGAATACGCGCATTCAAAGCTATGGAGATGTAGAAGGCTGGAGGGATCCGGTGACCAAAGAAGCCTGGTCTACATCCTTGATGCTGGATGTATATGTGGTTGACCATGTACCGGATAATGAAAAAGAGCGCTTGAAGATATTCGATGAATATCGGCCAAGGGCTATTCATGATTACAAGCCCTCAAAACTGGAATATGTTCCTCATAAAAAAGGATTGCGTGGGGTAAAAGAACGTTTAAAAATGCATCATATGAAACAGGTGCGACAAGCGGGACCGACACCTTGGAAAGACATTATGAAGACATTGGAACAAGAGATTTTAAAAGATACGACCGGAAAGCGCATAGGTTCTTTTTATACCTATGATCCGTTTGTATATAATACAGAAGATGTGTTTCCTTTACAGAAAATGAAATATGAAGATATGGAGATTCCGGTTCCAAAGAATTACAAACAAATGTTGACCGACATGTATGGAGATTATATGCAGTTTCCACCGGAAGAAGATAGGATCCACATCCACTTCATTTATGCAGATCTGGATGACGGGGATATATATGTGATCGATCCGATCCCGGGCTCTTTGGGACAAAAAGCGTTGGAGGAGAATAAATACTAAGGTTTTTTGATACAAAGGGACAGCTTATAAAAGAACAGGTTATGCAGTTGAAATTACACCCGAAAAGGTGTAATTTTTATATATGAGCATTATTGGAGAATATGTAAAGAAACAACGAAAAGAAGCCGGGTTAACACAGAGGGAATTCGCAGACCAGTCAGGATTAGGTCTGCGTTTTATTCGTGAATTAGAACAAGGAAAAACAACGGTACGTATGGACAAGGTGAATCAGGCCTTGGAAATGTTTGGTATGCAGGCTGTGCCCGGATCCGTGGATAAAGGGGGTTCGTCTTTATGATATCCGTAGCGATGGCTTCCTACAATGGCCAGGATTATATAGTAAAACAGCTGGATTCGATCCGTTGTCAGACAAAGCCTGTTGATCAGTGTATTATTGTAGACGACTGTTCGACAGATGAAACGGTTACGATCATCGAAAACTACCAGAAAGAGCATCCGGATCTTCCAATCTGCTTGTACCGGAATGAACAGAATCTGGGGTATAGAAGAAATTTTAAAAAGGCTGTGTCTTTGACGAATGGAGACTATATCTTCTTATGTGATCAGGATGATATATGGAATCTCGATAAAGTGGAAAAGATGATCGATATCATGAAAACAAACACTTCCATCCTGGCCTTGAATTCTTCTTTTACTTTTATCGATGAATTTGATAAACCAAAGGAAGTGGAGCTGATTCCTGCCTTTTCCAATAATAACCTGTATCGTCGTCCGGTGGCTAAAGATGCATTGGTAGAGATCCCTTTTGATGAAATGCTCATTCAGAACGGATTTCAAGGGTGTGCATGCTGTATGCGGAAGGAAATAAAAGAGCTCTTTCTGCAATGTTTTACAGAACAGCGGTTTCATGACTGGCTGATCAATCTTCTGGCTTCGGCAAATCATGGCTTGTATTTTTATAATCATCCACTATTTCAGTATCGTGTCCATTCCAAAAATACGATTGGCATCAATGAAGTGGAAACTCTTTCTGAAAAGGATCGTTTGAAGAAGACCAATACACTGCACTGGAGAACATTGTTTGCACAAAGCTCGGTGGAATCTATTGAAATTTTAGAGAGCGTCTATCCAGATCTTTACAGGGTACAGCCGGATATTGCTAAGAAAAAGGATTTTTATAAAAAACATATTGAATATCTGGATACAGGAAAAGTGGTCTCCTTATTGTTGCAGAATTTCAGTCCGTATTATGGCAGGATCAAAACAAAAAAGGCTCGGATCATGGATCTGTATTTTGCGTTGCACAGAAAGTCAAGGAGGGGATAAAAATGTTCATGGATTATGGATCTGGTATAGTGTGGACTTTATTATCCGCTTTTCTATGCCAGTTTTTGGGAATTGCCATCACAAAAAGAGAATCGCATTATTCGTATTCTTTTGTGATCGGCTATATTGTCTATAGTTTTCTGGTCGCTGTTGTCGGTATTCCTATCCAGCTTCTGGAGCTGCCATGGCATATATTTTTTTACTATATGATTGGATTATGGGTGGTTTTGATCGTATATATTGTGATCCGTTTTATTCATCGACATCTCTCTTTCAGCTTTTCTAAGTGGAAAGATTATATGGCAGGTCACTGGTTCTTGTATGTGGGGGCCATTGTGCTGACCGTTTTTGGCTTGATGCATATTAAGACGATTCTGGAAAACAACAATACGGATGATGGGTATTATATTACGAAGATAGCCACTTTACCATATACCGAGCGGCCGTTTCGAACCGATCCGGTCACGGGACTGTTGCAGACTTCGAATTCGAAATTATCGATATTGAGTTACTTGTTGAATACCTTTGAGCTTGAAGGTTCTTTCTATGTTTATGTGTTGAAGATCAATCCGGTATTATATTGCAGGCTGTTTTTATCCATTTGGAATAATTTTATCTTGTTGAATGCAGCTCATGCATTTATGCAGATGTTCCTTGAAAAAATGCGAGTTCTTAAAAACGTGAAACTATTACAATACTATCTTTTACCGGTTTTTTTGGTATTTGTCATGTCCCTGGGCGTATTTGCTCCGTATGATGCTTCCTGGACCGTGGTCACAGCGGCTTTTTACGGCTCTTCACTGGTTCGGATCGGCTGTACATTTATTGTCCTTCTGCCATTGCTTCAAAGGGAAAAGATGGATTGGTATAGCGTTGTGATCACATGTATGTCTTGTGTGGTCATGGTTTCCAAATCTACGGTAGCTGTTCCTTTGCTGGGCATCCTGGCAATAGGCTATCTGGTTGTATATGGGGTTTCGACCAAAAAAATGACGGGAATCCTTTTTTCTCTTGGATTGGTCGGAATACTGTTCGTGATCGGTTGGTTGATCCCGGGTAAAGACTGGATGACAAAGTATCTGGTGGAATATATGATGTATCGATCGAGCGAATACCTGCTTGCGATTGCCTTGGGCATCCTGGCAATCTGTACTGTGCGCACAAAAACGTCTTTGAAGCTTGTGTTTGTGATCCTGATCGCATTTGCGTGCATGTATCTGCCGTATTTGAATAATCTGTTTGAGAATGCTTCCTATTGGCATTTTGTGGCGGAACGCACACGATATTCGTTGTTGATCTTTACATTGATCGTTGCGTTTACAACCTTGTTTGTGACCATGACGCAATGGCTGCCGACGCTGTTTGTCTCCATAGGGAATGTGGTCCTGGCGGTTGCCGTCTTTACCGGATTATGTATATCCGGTATAACCGGAGCAAAGCCGGCTGATGCAGCCCGCTTTTATGTGCATAATCCATATTTGCTTCCGAATAGCACCATGGCTTTGGGGAAAGCTTTGGAACAAAGCGGAAAAGAACATACGGTATTGATGTCCGCCGGTATCCAGGTGGATTCATATTCGCATTTCTCTTCTTCGATCCTAAGAACATTTACCCCAAGTACACGTTCGGTCATTGGAGGATTGCGTATTGATAAACAGATCCGCTATTCGGATTCTCCTTTTAACGGGTTCCGTTTGGAGGATATGCAGATATATGATGCGTTTGCGACCGATCCGAATGAACAAACCACAAAGCAGCTGCAGTCATTATGTGAGAAATATCCGTTTGACTGCATTGTCGGTACCGGCTTTAATGAAACCCATACGAATTTTTTGAAAAGCATTGGATTTGAAAAGGTGGAGATGGTGGAGGATCCATCCGTTACCTACGTCATCTATGAGAAGCAATAGACTATGAATTACTATAAAACAGGAGAGTTTGCCCAAAGAGCCGGTGTTAGTCAGAGGACGATCCGTTATTACGATACCATTGGTTTATTAAAGCCTTCCCGGATCCTGGAAAACGGATACCGGCAATATAATGATAAGGATCTTATACGACTTCAGAAGATTCTTTCTTTGCGAAATCTTGGCTTTTCCATTGATGAAATCTTTCCCATTGTGCAAAATGATGACAATATGATGGATTCTCTGGATCTGCAGCTCAAGCTGGTCGATCAGCAGATCCTGCATCTGCAGAATATAAAGGACGCCATTTTAACAGTCAAGAATACGATGAACAAGGATACGGTGGACTGGGAACAGTTTCATCGTCTGGTTCAGCTCTCAAGCCATGAGATGGATCTGGTAGAACAGTATAAGACATCCAAAAATCTGATGGTACGGATTTCTCTGCACGATCAGTTTAGTGTAAATCCGGTTCCGTGGTTTTCCTGGATCCAGTCGCAGATTGATTTTTCCCGTATCCATCGATTGATTGAAATTGGTTGCGGCAATGGAAAGCTATGGGAATCCACCCATGTCGATCTGCGTAACCGGGAGATCTTTCTAACCGATAAATCACAGGGGATGATCGAAGAAGTACGGCATAAACTGGGAAACGATTTCAACTGTATGGTGGCGGATTGTCAGGCTATTCCGTTTAAGGATGCCTATTTTGATGCGGTTGTGGCCAACCATGTATTATTCTATTTGTCTGATCTACGCCGTGGATTAAAGGAGATCCACCGGATCCTGCGTCCGGAAGGGCTGTTCTATTGTTCGGCATACGGGAAGGATCATATGAAGGAAATCGCAAGGATCGCTGCAGAGTTTGACCCAGGAGTCAAGCTATCACAGTCAAGGCTGTATGAGATATTCGGATTAGAAAATGGAAAAAAACGTTTAAATCCATATTTTAATAAGGTAGAATTGAAGAAATATGAGGACGCTTTGCTTATAGACCGTGCTGGTCCGATTGTGGATTATATCATGAGTTGTCACGGCAACCAAAATGAACGGGTCGGTCCGAGATATAAAGAGTTTACTCATTTTATCGAAGATAAGATTGCCCGTAACGGGCCAATCCATATCACGAAAGAAGCAGGATTGTTTATTTGTGTTAAATAGAAAGAAGGCGATGCGTGTGGAGAAAAAGATTATTTTAATTATTCCAGCTTTTAACGAGGAATCCAATATTCTTCATACGTACCAGTCGATTGAAGAATATAACCGAAAGCATGGAACCAACTATGATGTTATTGTGATCAATGACGGATCGGTTGACAAAACTCGAAAAATACTGGTACGAAATAATATTCCGCATATTTCACTGATCCGGAATCTTGGGATCGGTGGAGCCGTACAGACCGGATATAAGTACGCCCTGGATCATAAATATGATATTGCGGTACAGTTTGATGGGGATGGACAGCACGATATCAGTGGTGTACAGAAGATTACGGCACCCATTTTGAGCGGCGAGGCGGATTTTTGTATCGGCTCACGCTTTATTCAGAATATTAATGATAATTTTCGTACGACAGCTTCCCGGCGTATGGGGATCCGGATCATATCCTCCTTTATCCGGTTTGTGACGGGTGTCAAGGTATATGATACAACGTCCGGTTTCCGGGCCGTGAATCGGAAAGTGATGAAAGAATTCAGCTGTAAATACCCAATTGAATATCCGGAACCGATCACCACAACAGAAATGTTAAAAAAAGGCTACAGGGTTAAGGAAGTGCCGGTCTTGATGCATGAGCGCCAGGGGGGCACATCTTCCATCGCTTCCTGGAAGAACATTTATTATATGGTCAATGTACTGTTGACGATCCTAATCATGAAACTGCGGAGGTATGAAGGATGAATAAACTGAATGTGGCGCTGATTCTGGTTGCGCTGACTTTGATCATTGTTGTTTTCTATGCGTTCGATAAGGAAAAGATGCCGTTGAAATATGCTCTTGTGTGGCTGTTTCCTTCGGTTATGATCTTGTTTTTTGCTCTGATCCCCAACTCCTTGTTCAAAGTGGCAGATCTGGTGGGATTTCAGACCGTATCGAATCTGATGACAGGTATCCTGTTTGTGATGATGTTCTTTGTGTGTATTTCCTTGACGATCATCGTATCCAGTCAGACAAGGAAGATCACACAGCTGATCCAGGAAATTTCCATTTTAAAAAGCAAGATCAATGAGGATTATGAAGAGTAAGGAAAGGAAGGATGGTCGTGAGTGTTTCCCATACATTTGTAGTACTGGCTTATAAGCAGTCACCATATCTGGAAAGCTGTATCCAAAGCGTGCTCCGGCAGACCAGTCGTTCACAAGTGTTGATTGCGACTTCGACACCGAACGATTTTATCGATGCCTTGGCAGATACATATGATGTTAAAGTCAAGGTCAATCCAAAACAGGGGAAGGGGATCGGCTGTGATTTCGACTTTGCCTGGCAATGTGCGGATAGTGAGCTTGTGACCATTGCCCACCAGGATGATATATACGATCTGTTTTATGGTGAAAAGATACTACAGGCATATCGAAAACATCCGGATTCGATTATTCTTTTCAGTGATTATTATGAGATCCGGAATGATCGGAAAGTAAAGACAAACTTGAATCTGAAAATCAAACGATTGCTTCTGGCCCCCAGCCGTCTGGATCGACTGGGACACAGGACGGCAATCAAGCGCAGCTCCATTTGTTTTGGCAATGCGATCTGCTGTCCGGCTGTGACCTTCGCAAAGAACAATATAAGCCTGGATTCCATTTTTACATGTGATATGAAGTGTAATATTGACTGGCAGGGGTGGGAAAAACTGTCCAGAGAGAAGGGGCGGTTTACCTTTGTACCGGATCAGCTAATGGGACATCGGATCTATGAACAGTCTACAACATCGGCCATAATAGCGGACAATATCCGGACGCAGGAAGACCTGCAGGTATATTCGAAATTTTGGCCGGCATGGATTGCTAAAGGCATCACAAAGATCTACCGGCTTTCAGAAAAAAGCAATCAACTGTAAAAGTATATGAAGTAAACATGCAAAGAGAGAATCATGGTATAATTAAAACACTGATTTGGAGGAATAAGATGAAACATAATAAAAAACGAATACTGGCCTTGACGATGTGCTCTGCTTTAATGATGGGATCGATCAATCCGGTCTGGGCACAAACTGCATACAAAGTCACAACGATCGGTGACAAAAGCGAAGATGCTGCGAAAATAACCCTTGTGAATAAAACCAAAAAGAAAATTACAGCTCTCTCTGTTAAAAAAGCAGAGGATGAAGAGTTTGGTGATAATCTTTTGGAAAACAAAAAGGGAATCAAGAATAAAGAAAAAGTAAAATTCTATTATGAATTCGAGCAAGAAGGAGACTATGAGGTAGCGCTAACGATCGGAAAAACCGAATATGTGCTGCATGCTTTCCCGACAAAGGATGTCAAAACAATCAATATCCTGATGGATGAAGAGGAAGATGTCGCTTATATAACATATATTTCTTTAGAAACGGAAGAAGAAGTCAACACGAAAGAAGATGAGATTGCTTATAAGAATGACCAGGCGGTTTCTACAGACCCGGCTGTATCCCAAGAACAGGTGGCTCCACAGCAAGCCCCGGTACAACAGGCTCCGGCTCAGCAAGCTCCGGCTCAACAGGCTCCGGCTCAGCAGGCTCCGGTTCAGCAGACCCCGGCTCAACAAGCGCCGACAGTGGACATTACAGCACCATCGGATTCCGGTTGCCTGGATGATGCCATTCTGAACTGATATGGAAAGAAAACCCTCGAGAGAAGTAATCCATTACTTCTCTTATTTACGTGATTTCGCCTGTATCGGGATCTTGATCCTTCATTCAGTTTTTACATCGTCTTTAATGTATCAGACCGCTTTAACACCTCGACAGAGCTTAGTATCTGATATGGTATCGAATAACTGTATGTGGGCCGTTCCTTGTTTTGTGATGGTGACCGGTGCGTTGCTGCTGGATCCGCAGCGGGAAATTTCTTTAAAAAAACTGTATGGAAAATACATATTACGCATGGTGTATGCCCTGGTTTTATGTGTGTTTCTGTTTCGTTTTATCGATGCTTGGATGGATCGGGAAGCTTTTTCCTGGAGCTTGTTTCAGGAGGCTTTTTTTGAACTGATCCAAGCAGCCAGCTGGTCGCATCTATGGTATATCTATCTATTGATCGGATTGTATATGATCCTGCCGGTCTTCAAGGCAGTGACACGAAGCTGTGATCCGCAGCAGATTCGGTATATATTGTTAGTTTTATTTCTGTTCCAATCCGTTCTGCCGTTTTTGAACGGGATGCACTGGAATATCGGGTTTTATATCCATTTTTCCACGATTTATCCGTTTTATCTGCTGCTGGGGCATGCGCTTCATAAAAAGCTGATCCATTTACCCCGCATGTATTATGGAATTGGTATCTGTTTGAGTGTACTGGCATTAGCCGGATGTACGCTCCTTACGCATAACGGTATCGCTTTTGCATCCTTGCTGACCGGGTATTCGTCTGTTTTGGTGGTCGTACAGTCTCTTTGTGTGTTTGGCTGGTTTCAAGGCTGCCGGATGCCAAAAGAGAATATACAAGGATGGCTGGAGCATTTCGATTCCCATTCCTTTGGAATCTATTTGTTTCATTTGATCTTTATTCGCTGGTTATTAAAAAAAGCTGGATTCAATCCGTATATGTACGGTATTTTCGGATTTATCGGCATGATTTGTTTTGTAGGTATTCTTTCGTATATCCTGGCTGCTTTGTTAAAAAGAGTACCAGGCATTCGCCGTATTGTTTAGAAAGGAACTTTGACTATGAGAAAGATTTTACTTGGAATACTGTTTGGCTGGTTATTGTGCATTGGCATCCATGATCCTGTCTTTGCACAGGAAGCAGATCCAGAGGAAAGTACGGTTGTCGAATCAGCGGAAACACCGATCGGGCAGCCAACTGATCCGGAGATAACGGAACCGGAAACAGAGGAAGCCGATCCATCCATCCGCTATCAAAGCCATATCCAATCAGAAGGCTGGCAGAACGATAAAGAAGATGGTGATGTATCCGGGACCACCGGCCAGGCCAAACGGGTAGAAGCTGTTCGTATAGAGCTGGCAGGCTCCGACCATGAAGGCAGTGTGGAATACCAGGCCCATGTACAGAATGAAGGCTGGCAAGCATGGAAGAAGGATGGAGAAACAGCAGGTACGACGGGGCAGGCCAGACAGATCGAAGCAGTGCGCATCCGGCTGACCGGGCCAGTTGCCGAGCTATATGATATCTGGTACCGTGTCCATATCGAATTCTATGGTTGGCTGGGATGGACCAAGAATGGGCAGATGGCCGGTTCCGAAGGTCTGTCCAAACGGATCGAAGCAATTCAGATCCGGCTGTTAAAGAATACACAACCACCTTTACAGTCTCCCGTCACTTCGTTTATCGATAATCATATAACGGTTCAAAGCCATGTACAAAAGGATGGCTGGCAGCCTGCTGTTGATGGGGGAAAGACCAGCGGAACGCTGGGGAAATCCAAACGTCTGGAAGCTGTTCGCATCACATTGAAGAATCTGAAGGTTTCCGGATCGGTATTGTATCAGGTCCATGTACAGGACCAAGGCTGGCAGGCCTGGAAAAAAGATGGGCAGCTGGCCGGTACCACGGGACAATCCAAACGGATCGAGGCAATCCGTATTCAATTGAGCGGAGAGGCTGCTGCCATGTACGATGTTCGCTATCGTGTGCATACAGAAGCCTACGGATGGTTTGATTGGACGACCAACGGGAATATTGCCGGAACGACCGGCAGCTCCAAGCGAATGGAAGCAATCGAAATTGAATTGATCGAAAAGAACAAAATGTTAGGAGGCTCTCCGAATACGGTAACCAGCCTGGTATCCGATACAGGCTATCATGATACTGAGATCGTGCAAGGACCACAGAAGATTGGAAATAAGATCTATTATTTTAACTATAAAGGAAAGATCTGGAAAATAGGTCGTCTGAATTCCTATGATCCCAAGAAGGAAAAGGAATACAAGAAGGTTGCGGATGCGCTGACCAAAGATCTTCTAAAGCGTTTCAACAATAACCTGAAAGAAATCTATGACTGGGTCATTACCTTGCACTATCAGGGGATGATTGCGTCCGGAGCATTAAGCTCAGATTGGTATGCATACTATACTTTAAGTAACGCCAAAGGAAATTGTTACGGATTTACAGCGGTTGTCTACAAAGCCGGAAAAGCACTGGGATATGATATTCATCAGATGACCGGCTATCATAAGACAACGAAAAAAGTTAACCCGCATTCATGGTGTGAGGTTGTCAAGGATAAAACAATCTATTTGATCGATCCGGATTTTGAAAAGGAGCTGCATCACAATGGATGGTATATCCAATATGGACAGCCCAATACTTTAAAGTATCAAAACTATAAGCGGATGAATTAATACTTGACCCTTACGTTACGTAAGGGTTTATTATATGTACAGGAGGGCTTTTTTGTATGAAAGGAATTATTCTGGCTGGGGGCAGTGGAACCCGTTTATATCCATTGACAAAAGTGACAAGTAAACAATTATTACCTATTTATGACAAACCGATGATCTACTATCCGATGAGCATATTGATGCTGGCGGGGATCCGGGAAATTTTGATTATTTCGACACCGGATGATACACCGCGTTTTCAGGAGCTGTTGGGAGATGGTCATGAATTCGGTCTGGAATTATCATATAAAGTACAGCCTAGTCCGGATGGCCTGGCCCAGGCTTTCATTCTGGGAGAAGATTTCATCGGGGATGATAGTGTGGCCATGATATTGGGCGACAATATTTTCCATGGACATGGTCTGACCAAACGTTTACGGGCCGCCAGCAGCAAGCAGGAAGGAGCAACCGTATTCGGTTATTATGTAGAAGATCCGGAGCGATTTGGGGTTGTGGAATTCGATGAACAGGGGAAGGCTGTTTCATTGGAAGAAAAACCAAAACAACCGAAATCCAACTATGCGGTGACAGGGTTATATTTCTACGACAATAAAGTTGTCAACTATGCCAAGAACCTGAAACCAAGTGCTCGCGGGGAATTGGAAATTACCGATCTGAACCGGATCTATCTGGAAAACAATGAATTGTCTGTAACCTTGCTGGGGGACGGTTTTACATGGCTGGATACAGGAACGCATGAATCTTTGGTGGATGCGACCAACTTTGTGAAGACAATTGAAGATCATCAGCACCGTAAGGTAGCCTGCTTAGAGGAAATTGCTTTTAACAACGGCTGGATCAGCCGTGCGCAGTTGGCAGAAGCCTATGAGATCTACAAGAAGAATCAGTATGGGGACTATTTAAAGAAGATCATGGATAGAAAGTATTTGGGGTAAAACAATGAAAGTAACAGAAACAAAAATACCAGGCGTATTGATCGTAGATACGGATGTATTTGGCGATCACAGAGGATATTTTACGGAAACGTATTCAAAACCAAAATATGAAAAACTGGGGATTACCGTAGACTTTGTACAGGACAATATGTCTTTTTCGGCACAGAAAGGAACGCTTCGTGGTCTGCATTGGCAGAACCCGCCATATGCTCAGTCCAAGCTTGTATCCTGTACCAAAGGAACCGTCATCGACGTAGCTGTGGATATTCGGAAAGGTTCCCCGACCTTCGGACAGTGGGTATCTGTGGAACTGAGTGCGGACAATCATCGGCAGTTCTTTATTCCGCAGGGATTTGCGCATGGCTTTTTGACATTGACTGATGATGTGGAATTCCGTTATAAGGTGGACAATGTCTACAATAAGGAATCGGAAGGCGGTATGCGTTACGATGACCCGACTGTTAATGTAGACTGGGGAACCTTGCTGCAGGGTATTGAACCGGTCTTGAGCGAAAAAGACCAGATTGGACCGAAACTTCAGGATTCGAACAATCAGTTTGTATATAAGGAGAATTGTTGATATGAAAATACTAGTTACAGGAGGTGCCGGTTTTATCGGCGGAAACTTTGTGCATTATATGGTCAATACGTATCCCGAAGATATGATTGTGAATTTGGACAAGCTGACCTATGCCGGAAATCTGGAAACATGTAAGCCGGTGGAAGACAAACCAAATTATAAATTTATCAAGGGAGATATTGCTGACCGGGAATTTATCTTTGATTTATTTGAAAAGGAACACTTTGATGTCGTTGTGAACTTTGCGGCTGAAAGTCATGTGGACCGCAGTATCGAGGATCCGGAAATCTTTGTAAAGACCAATGTGATGGGGACGACCACTTTGCTGGATGCTTGTGTGAAATACGGTATTCAGAGATACCATCAGGTATCGACCGATGAAGTCTATGGAGATCTGCCATTAGATCGTCCGGATCTGTTCTTTACTGAAGAAACACCACTGCATACAAGCTCGCCATACTCATCGGCTAAAGCCAGTGCTGATTTGTTTGTGCTGGCTTATCATCGAACTTACGGACTGCCGGTAACCATCAGCCGTTGTTCAAACAACTATGGACCGTATCATTTCCCGGAAAAACTTATTCCGCTGATCATTTCCAGAGCGTTGAATGATGAAACCATTCCGGTATACGGTACCGGAGAAAACGTACGTGACTGGCTGCATGTGTATGATCACTGTGTTGCCATTGACCTGATCGTTCGTAAAGGAACAGTCGGTGAGGTATACAATGTGGGCGGACACAATGAAAGGACCAATTTGGAAGTTGTCAAAACGGTTCTGCATGCTTTGGGAAAATCGGAAGACCTGATTACTTTTGTAGCAGACCGGAAGGGGCATGACCGTCGGTATGCCATTGATCCGACAAAGCTGGAAACAGAACTGGGATGGAAACCGAAATATACATTTGATACCGGAATTCCTCAGACGATCCAGTGGTATCTTGATAATAAGGAATGGTGGGAAAACATCATCAATGGAGAATACCGGAATTATTTTGATAAGATGTATGTAGAAAAAGGAAGGGCATAGAAAGAAGGTGGAAAAATGAAGCAGAGAATGAATATACTGATCAGTTCCATTGTCTATACACTGGCGAAGGTGTTTTTCATTTTTCCAATCAAAAAAAATCAGATTCTGTTTCAAAGCTTTGATTTTGGAAAAGATTATACATGCAATCCAAAATACATTTGTGAATATTTGAAGAAGACATACCCTGGGGAATATGAAATGGTTTGGGTGTTTCAAGATCCACAGGCTCACGATGTGCCGGGCATGAAGAAAGTGAAATACTATTCGCCGGCCTGGTTTAAAGCTTGTGCTACTTCCAAAGTCATCGTATTGAATTCAACACCGGCAGCTTATATGCCGAAACGAAAAGGGCAGAAGGTCATTGAGACATGGCATGCCGGTGGAGCGTATAAACGGATCGGTCTGTCCGATAATGATGATGCGTTCGAAACATGGCGATATAACCATATTCGCAAATATATCGATGTGTTTTTGAGCAGTTCACGGGCGTTTACTCAATCCAATATCATTGAAGGCTTCCGTTACAAAGGTGAAATCATGAAATGTGGAATGCCACGTAACAGCATCTTACTGGATGCGGAAAAGCGGGATATGATCCGGCAGATAGTTCGGAGAAAGCTCGATATTCATGGCATTGTCATTTTGTATGCACCGACATTCCGAGGACACACCAATCAAGCTAAGAAAAGAGAAAACGCATTTCCCTATGCGCAGGTCATCGAATGGTTTAAGGAAAGATATGAAAAACATATCACGCTGTTGGTACGAAATCATTATCTAGATCAGAATACATACGATTATGATGCCGATATCGTGGATGTTTCCGAGTATCCGGATATGCAGGAACTGCTTTGTGCTGCCGATGTGATGATCAATGATTATTCCAGCAGTATGTGGGATTTTGCGTTAATGGAAAAGCCGTGTCTTTTGTATGTACCCGATCTGGCGTTCTATGAAAAGCAGGATCGTGGTTTCTTTACACCAATCCAGGAATGGCCGGGTATTCTTTGCCATGATCAGGATGAGCTGAAACAGGCAATTGAAAATCTGGAACCAGAACATTGTGCCCAAATTGCCCGTCGCCATATTCGGCAGATGGGTTCATATGAGAATGAAAATGCCACGAAGATCGTATGCGATCGGATACGGCAATGGACGAAATAGAGGAAAAATATGAAAATTTTAGTAACAGGATATAAGGGACAACTAGGTTATGATGTTGTCAACGAAGCCCACGCACGACAAATCGAAGCTGTGGGTGTCGATATCGATGAAATGGATATTACCAATGCGCAGCAGGTACATGATGTCATTACTGCCGGAGCATATGATGCGGTAGTTCATTGTGCCGCCTGGACCGCTGTCGATAAAGCGGAAGACATGGTGGATGTGGTCCGCAAGGTCAATGCCGAAGGAACGAAAAATATCGTGGAGGTATGCCGCCAGCTGGATATACCGGTCATGTACTTTTCCACTGATTATGTCTTTAACGGACAGGGAACGATACCATGGAAAGAATACGATCACAGAGAGCCGCTGAATGTATACGGACAGACCAAATACGAAGGGGAACTGGCTGTGGAAAGCTATCCGAAGCATTTTATTATCCGTATTTCCTGGGTATTTGGAAAGAATGGCAACAATTTTATCAAAACGATGCTTCGCTTAGGAAAAGAAAGAGGTGCTGTATCCGTGGTCAATGATCAGATCGGTATGGTGACCTATACCTATGATCTGGCCCGGCTGGTTGTCGATATGATCCAGACACAAGCTTATGGAACGTATCATGCGACCAATTCCGGTGATTTTATCAGCTGGTATGATTTTGCGTGTGAGATTTTTAAACAGGCGGGCATGGATGTGAAGGTTACACCGGTTGACAGCAGCGCCTTTCCAGTTAAGGCGGTCCGTCCGAAAAACAGCCGGATGAACCAGAGCGAACTGGATGACCATGGCTTTGAAAGACTACCACATTGGAAAGATGCGTTAGCTAGATATTTAGATGAATTAAAAGGATAGGTGATTTCATGGCTCAGACAATAAAAAAAGATATCTGTTTCTATGTGCCTTTTGGAATCTGGGCTTACTTCTCTGTATTCTGGCATACCTTTTTGTATCCGTATATCGCTATTTTTTACCTTCCTTTATCGATAGTATGCATGCTGGTGATCGGTCTGCGGGAATGCCTTTTTTTAAAGACCTATACATGGAAAGATATTCTGGGAGCCGCTTTTGCCATATTCGGCATGATTATAGCAATCCGGCTTCATGAGGGTACCGTCATGTATTCGTGCTTTTTGATCTTCTGTGGCCGGCATACTGATTTCAGGAACTTAATGAAAACGTGTCTGATCAGCTTTAGCCTGAGCTTGCTGACGATCGTTCTTTGTTCACAGATTGGTATGATCCCGGATTATATCCTAGATGCCGGCGGTGTTCGGCCACGTCACTTTCTAGGTTTCCGGTATGCCTTGTATGCACCGAGCATTTATTTTAATCTATGTGCTGTGCTGCTGTATCTGCGAAAACAGAAGATAACATGGATCGAATCTGCAGCTATGGCGGCCATTGCGCTCTATTTATACAAGATGACGGATTCCCGGTTATGTTTTGTTTGGACCTTGTTATTGATTGTCATCGGTCTTTTGTTGAAATACGGTTTTGATTTCTTCAGCCGTCGGACGCTTTTAAAGCTTTTAATGACCTTCTCGCTTCTTTTATCAGCATTGGTCAGTTATGGTCTGGTCTATGCATATCAGCAGAAGGTTCCAGTTATCCTGACGTTAAATGACAAGCTGAGCAATCGTTTAGGCAAAGCGTCGCAATCATTGGAAGAAAATGGTTTATCATTACTGGATCATAACATCGAGTTCAATGGCAATGGTTTGAATATGGATGGACAGTCCGGAAAAGATGAATCCGAAACAAAAGACAACTATGTAGATTGTTTCTATGTAAAGATGCTGCAGGAATATGGTATTGTGTTTTTTTCCCTGGTTTTGATCTTGTATACCAAGGTATTATGGCATCTGCAGAAGAAAAATGAATTATATATACTGGCTATATTCAGCTTGATAGCCTTGCATGGCATTTTGGATGACCTGATCTTCAAATTGTTCTATCATTCGTTCTGGATGGTAGGAAGCTTTGTGTTGATCCGTCACAACAGGAGGACAGACGATGAGTATTTATGAACATACATTGTATCAGCAGGACCTGGCGGCTGTAGCCGGGCTGCATTATGACTGGAATCGATTAAAGGATGCTTCTTTTTTGATCACCGGAGCGACCGGCATGATCGGCAGCTTCCTGATTGATGTCCTGATGAAAAAGAATCAGGAGCAGCAGTTGAATTGTACGATCTTTGCGGTGGGACGAAGCGAAGAAAAAGCCAGAAAACGGTTTGGCGATATCTTTGATTCCGACCAATTTCGTTTTCTTCAGCTGGATATCAACAAACCGTTTACACTTGATGTGGAGTCTATGGATTATGTGCTGCATGCCGCATCCAATACGCATCCTAAAGCGTATGCGACCGATCCAATCGGTACGATCACAGCCAATGTGATCGCAACTCATCAGCTGCTTGAACAAGCCAGCCAGAAACAATGTAAACGTTTTGTGTTCTTATCTTCCGTGGAAATATACGGTGAAAACCGTGGCGATGTGGATGCCTTTGATGAGAACTATCTTGGTTATATCAATTGTAATACGTTGCGAGCCGGCTACCCGGAAAGTAAACGAGTCGGAGAAGCTTTATGCCAGGCCTATATTTCGCAGAAAGGCATGGATATCGTCATTCCACGTTTATCGAGGGTCTATGGACCGACCATG
>DGUK01000108.1 GCA_002394635.1 Faecalitalea sp. UBA4312 | reverse complement strand
AATATGGACTTGGTTATAGCAACCACACGTCCTGAAACGATGTTTGCAGACCAAGCTATCTTTGTACACCCGGACGATGAAAGATATAAAGATATTGTAGGATGTCATGCAATCAATCCGGCCAACGGTGAGCCTTTGCCAATTATGGCTGATGATTATATTGATATGAGCTTTGGTACAGCTGTGATGAAATGTACACCGGCTCATGATCCTAACGATTTCATTCTTGGACAAAAATATAATCTTCCAATGCCAATTTGTATGAATCCGGATGGTACGATGAACGAGATGGCGCATAAATATCAGGGAATGGATCGATTTGCCTGTCGTGAAGCATTAGTTAAGGACTTTGAAAAAGATGGCGTTGTCGATCATATTGAAGAACATCTCCATCAAGTCGGACATTCGCAGAGAACCGGGGTTATTGTTGAACCTTATTTAAGTAAACAATGGTTTGTAAAAATGAAGCCACTTGCGGACGAAGTACTGGCTAATCAGAATATCGAAGACCAGAAAATAAGCTTTGTGCCGGATCGTTTTGAAAAAACATTTACACAATGGCTTGAAAATATTGAAGACTGGTGTATTTCCCGTCAGTTATGGTGGGGACATCGTATACCGGCATGGACAAATAAAGAAACTGGCAAAATCTATGTGGGAATGGAAGACCCGAAGGATCCAGAAAACTGGACCCAGGATGAAGATGTATTAGATACCTGGTTTTCGAGTGGATTATGGGCATTTTCAACTCTTGGATGGCCGGAAGACACCGAGGATCTGAAACGTTATTTCCCAAATGATTGTCTAGTAACGGGATATGACATTATTTTCTTCTGGGTTGCCCGTATGGCTTTCCAGACTCGTTTCAGTATGAAGAACCGACCGTTTAAAAACGTTTTGATCCATGGACTGGTACGTGATAGTCAAGGTCGAAAAATGTCCAAATCACTTGGAAACGGAATTGATCCAATGGATGTGATCCAAGAAAAAGGAGCAGATGCATTGCGATTCTTCTTAACGACAAACTCAACACCAGGACTGGATCTGAGATATGACGATAAGAAAGTCGATGCGGCCTGGAATTTTATTAAC
This sequence comes from Faecalitalea sp. UBA4312, assembly GCA_002394635.1. Taxonomy (GTDB): domain Bacteria; phylum Bacillota_I; class Bacilli_A; order Erysipelotrichales; family Erysipelotrichaceae; genus UBA4312. The sequence goes on along the minus strand of DGUK01000108.1, from coordinate 27,125 downwards.
AAGATCTGGAATGCAGCCCGATATGTTCAGATGCAGATCAAAGATGAAAAACCGGAATTGAATACCAAGTTGTTGAGCAGTAGTGACAAATGGATCTTATCTCGTTTTAATGAAGTGCTCGAACATGTAACGACGAACATGGAGCGCTATGAACTCTCTATGGTGGGTAATGAGTTATACAGCTTTATTTGGAACGATTTCTGTTCCTGGTATATTGAATTAAGTAAGGCTACATTGTTCAGTGAGGATCCAAATGTCGTGGCTTCCACGAAAGCTGTATTATATACGATCTTAATGAATATTTTGAAATTGTTGTCTCCTTTTATGCCGTTCGTGACAGAAGATATTTATTTGTCACTGCCACATGAGATGGAAAGCATCAATCTGGAAACATGGCCGGAAGCTATCTCCTTTGCATATACACAGGAAGAAAAAGATGAAATGAATCTTGTTATGTCAGCTATTGAAACAGTCCGTGAAGTAAAGACTAGCTATCAGATCAAACCGAGTAAGGAGTTGAGCATTTCTTTACGCAACAACAAAGATGAATGGATTTCTTTGTCGGAGGATGCAAATGCTGTTCTCAATAAAATGTGTCATGCACAGAATGTTGGATCATTAAATACAGATGAATTATTATCCAGAACGATTTCCAAAGCAGTTTTCACTTGTGCTATGGGGGATTTAGTGGATTATGAAAAAGAAAAAGAAAAGTTGGAGCAGGAAATAGTCCGTCTGCAGAAAGAGGTCAAGAGATCTAGCGGTATGTTAAATAACCCTGGGTTTATAAATAAAGCACCTGCAAAGAAAGTGGAACAGGAAAAAGAAAAAATGCAGAAGTATCAAGCAGATCTGGAATTGACGATGAAACAATTGGAAGAAATTGAAAAAAAGATGAAATAATTCCAAATAAATCGATTTAATTTACTTCATTTTCATGTTGATTTGCATAGTTAAGATATATAAAATTAAATATGAGGCAAGGTGAAGATATGGTAAATAATGAAGTTGCAGAATTGCTGTCCGAAAATCTAGATATTATTTTTGAGCTCTTCAAGAATATGAACAGTCCATATGAGGGATTTAGGATGAGGGATCTTCATATACTGACATATATTGATGGAAATCATGATAATCATAAGGTGACAATTACAGAACTGGCATATCACTTAAAAGTAACGCCGGCTGCCGCCAGTCAATTAGTATCAGGATATGAGAAGAAAAACTGGTTGATTCGTACGCGTTCCAAAGCAGACCGAAGAACTGTTTACATCGAATTAACACCGGAATTAAGAGAAGCAGTAAAAGCACGCAAAGTTGCGATTATCAATAAGGTTATGGAAGGCTGCGATCAGTTCACAGATCAAGAGCTGAGCAATTACGCTAAAGTAGCCAGATTGATGAATCAAAATTTAAAAAATAACTAGATGGACAAATTAGGATGTTTATAAAAATCACGGTATTGCTTGTAAGCAAGCCGTGTTTTTTATAGGTAAATTATCTAAAAAAAGACTGTAACCACACTGTGTTACAGTCTTTTTGAATTATTTCTGTGCCATTTTTAAACGATAAAGATTTCGTCGGTCTTGAGCTGTTAATCCTTTTTTACGGATCCGGATCGCATCCGGAGTTACTTCCACCAGTTCGTCATCATTGATCCATTCCAGCGCTTCTTCCAGGGAGAATATTCGCGGTGGTGTCAGCAGCATAGCCTCGTCACGTCCGCTGGAGCGTATGGCTGTAAGCTTTTTGTTCTTTAACGGATTTACATCCAAATCAATGTTCTTACTGCTCTCACCGATGATCATGCCTTCATATACTTCTGTCTGCGGAGAAATGAATAAACTTCCTCGTTCCTGAAGATTCCATAAAGCATATGTCATGGCAGTGCCGGTTTCCGTAGAAATCATCGCTCCCTGCATACGTTGTTGAATGTCCCCTTTATATGGCTCATAGCCTGAAATCCTGCGAACCAGTGTACCTTCGCCATGTGTATCGTTGATGAATTCTGTTCGGAATCCTAACAATCCACGGGTTGGCGCCTGATATGTAATTCGTACATAATCGTTTTCTTCATTTAAGTCGATCATGGTACCTTTTCTAAGATTCAACTTATTGATGATCGTTCCTTGGTATTGTGATGGGGCAATACATACAACTTCCTCTACGGGTTCTACTTTTACTCCGTTTTCATTACGATGAATGATAACTTCCGGTTTGGATACTGCCAATTCATAACCCTCACGGCGCATATTCTCTATCAAAATCGAAATATGTAATTCACCACGACCGCTGACTCTGAAGCAGTCTGCGCTGTCAGTGGGTTCCACTTTCAATCCCACATTAACTTCCAGTTCTTTTTCCAAACGTTCTTTAATATTCCGGCTGGTAACATAGCGTCCGCTCTGTCCAGCAAATGGAGATGAATTAACATGGAAATTCATGGATAGAGTAGGTTGTTCAATAGGAATGGATTCCATAGGATGAATGTGATCGATCGGACAAATCGTATCACCAATGCTGATATCCGGCATTCCGCTAATGACAACAATATCTCCACTATGCGCTTCTTTTACACTGGTTCGGGATAACCCTTTGTATACAAACAAATTGGAAATGGTTTCTTTGATTTCTTCGCCATTCTGATTACAACGGATGTAAGTTTGTCCTTGTCGAAGAACACCTTTATAGAGTCTTCCGATACCCAGTCTTCCAATATAGTCATCATAAGCTAGAGCACTGATCTGCATCTGTGCTGGTTCATCATCGTAATTCGGATATACGTGACAATGCTTTAAAATCGTGTCGAATAAAGGATCGATGGATTCACTGTCGTCATCAAGTTCATATTGTACTACACCTTCACGGGCTACACCATAAAGGATAGGGAAATCCAATTGTTCATCATTGGCATTCAGATCCAGAAACAGATCATATACTTCGTCAACCACTTCTTCTGCTCTTTGATCTCTTTTATCGATCTTGTTGATCAGAAGAATCGGACGTAGTCCGATTTCCAAAGCTTTACTTAAAACAAAACGGGTTTGAGGCATAGGACCTTCACTGGCATCAACCAATAAGATGACCGTATCCACTGTACGAATGATCCGTTCTACTTCGCTGGAAAAATCAGCATGGCCCGGTGTATCGACAATATTGATCTTTACACCATTGTGTATAACGGAACAGTTCTTAGAATATATAGTAATACCACGTTCTCTTTCCAGATCATTGGAATCCATGATACAATCGACCACTTCTTCATTATCACGGAAAACATCGCTTTGACGAAGAAAGGCATCAACCAAGGTGCTTTTACCTGCATCAACGTGAGCAATAACCGCAATATTTAATATTTGTTCTCTTGCCATTTACGAGTCTCTCTTTCTAAAAAAACATTGTCATTATAGTGCATGATAATGAAAAACTCAACGATTTTTGATTTGGAGATGATATACTTGTGCATAAAGGAGGATTTGATATGAAGATAGAGTATTATAAAGAGCATTCGACGTTTTTAAAACGAGATATGGAGTTTAAGATTTATGGTCATGCTGGAAGAGTTTTTTTTGTATTGCCTACACAAAACAATCATTTTCATGAATGGGAATACCGTAAAATGTATGACCAGGTAATCGATTTTATTGACAATGGGGAGTGCCGTTTCGTTTCTTGTGAAGGGATTGATCTGGAAACATGGTCAAATGATAATGGGGGATATCCGTTCCGCATTGATCGTCATGAAGAATGGATCCAGTATATTATTCATGAACTGATTCCTTCTGCCAGAGAAAAAATGGGACTAGAATCAGATACGCGTTTTTTAGCTACAGGAGCTAGTTTAGGGGCTAGCCATGCAGCAAATCTTTTCTTCCGGTATCCGGATGTGTTTGACGGTTGTTTATGTTTATCTGGTGCTTATGATCTGTCAATGTATTTTGCGGGTTTCTTTAATGAGAAGATCTACCTGAACAATCCGATGAGCTATTTACCGAATATGCCTTTGGATCATCCATATATCCAAAAGTACAATGCTTGTCCGATGATCTTCTGTGTAGGGCAGGGTGCCTGGGAGGACATTTGTATTCCACAGCTTCATGAACTGGAAGATGTTTTAAAAAGCAAAGGGATCCATGCATGGGTGGATTTCTGGGGATATGATGTATGTCACGATTGGCCATGGTGGCGTATACAGATCCGCTATTTCATAAATAAAATTCTTCATGGATAAAAAAAGGATACAAATTAAAACTGTATCCTCTTTTTCATTGTGTTTTAAACTAACATAACATCCCGAACGCCTGGTACTTCATCCAGTATCAATAATCGAATGCCGCTGGAAAAATCTTCAACGGCCATAAAACAGCCGGAGCAGGCACCTTGGAAAGCAACATATACAATATTGTTTTCATCGATACCCAGTAATTCGACATCGCCTCCATCTTGCTGAATATAAGGTCTGATTTTATCAATACAGGCTTGTACTTGTTCTTTGGTTGGAATGATTTCTTCTGTTGAATTTTGTTCGCTCATAACATCGTGCTCCTTGATTTCACTATATTAATATAATTATTTTTGTAAAATATGCAACTATAACGCTCGTTTTATTTCAAACTATTCATATACAGCGATGGGCGGGATTACAACCATACAAAATCTTTTCCAAAATAGAATAAAAGAAATATTTATAAGAAAAATACAAGGTGAATATGCATAAGGATAAAGCTGAAATAATTAGCTATAACTTACTGAAAAGACAAGTTATCTTGGAAATGGTCTTTAAAAATTATAACAAAATCCGTATAATTATATTGGTTTATCTTACCAAACAATCTTAAGGAGGAAAATATTGTAATGGCAAAAAAATTTATGTCCATGGACGGTAATACTGCAGCCGCTCATAATGCGTATGCACTTACCGAATTGAGTTGTATTTATCCTATTACTCCATCTTCTCCAATGGCAGAAGTTATGGATGAATGGGCAAATCAAGGACGCAAAAATGTATTTGGTGAAGTTGTAAAAATCGCCGAACTCCAGTCCGAAGCGGGAGCTTCAGGAGCTGTTCACGGTGCAGTTCAGGCGGGAACTTTAGCAACTACTTTCACAGCCAGCCAAGGTTTATTATTGATGATCCCAAACATCTATAAATGGGTTGGTGAAAACATGCCTGCAGTACTTCATGTTGCAGCACGTTCTTTGGCCAGTCGTTCTTTGAATATCTTTGGTGATCACGAAGATATTTACGCAGTTCGTCAGACTGGTATCTGTATGTTGTCAAGCCATTCTGTACAGGAGGCTATGGATCTGGCGGGTGTTGCTCACTTAGCGGCAATCAAGTGTCATGTTCCGTTCTTACATTTCCATGATGGTTTCCGTACTAGTCATGAAGTTCATAAAGTGGAAGTATTTGACACGGATCTTTATAAAGATCTGCTTGATTGGGATGCTCTGGAAGAATTCAGAAATCGTGCTATGGATCCGCACACAAACCCGGTTACACGTGGAGCTAACGAAAATGATGATATCTTCTTCCCAAGTGTAGAAGCTCGAAATAAACATTATGAAGCAGTTCCTGATGTAGTAGCTGATTACATGAAGAAGATCAGTGAAATCACCGGACGTGAATACGCTCCGTTTACTTACACAGGTGCTCCGGATGCTGAACGTGTCCTGGTAGTTATGGGTTCTGCCAGTGAAGCAGCTGGTGAAGTTGTAAATGACTTAGTATCTAAGGGTGAAAAGGTTGGTATGATCAAAGTTCATTTGTACCGTCCGTTCTCTGTTAAATACTTAAAGGCCGTTTTACCGGAAAGCGTAAAACGTATTGCGGTATTAGATCGTACAAAAGAAACCGGTTCAATCGGTGAACCTCTGTATCTGGATGTATTGGCTGCATTGAATGGTACAGGTATTGAAATTATCGGTGGACGTTATGGATTGGGTTCTCACGATACACAGCCAAATCAGATCAAAGCCGTATTTGATTATTTAAAAGCAGATGAAATCAAGACAGGTTTCACAATTGGTATCAATGATGATGTAACTTATACATCTTTACCAGTTGATCCGGATTATCAGATTGAATCAGATGCAACAGCTTGTCTGTTCTGGGGTCTTGGATCTGACGGTACTGTAGGTGCTAACAAGAACACGATCAAGATCATTGGTGATAATACAGATCAATATGCACAAGGTTACTTTGCGTATGATTCTAAAAAAGCCGGTGGTGTTACTCGTTCCCACTTACGTTTCGGAAAATCTCCGATCCATTCAACTTACTATGTAAATAACGCTGACTTTATCTCTGTATCTTTGGATACATACATGTTTAAATATGATGTTGCCCGCGGATTGAAGAAGGGTGGAACATTCTTATTAAATACAACATTTGATAAAGACGAAATCGTTAAACGTATGCCTAACCGTTTAAAAGCACGTTTGGCACAGCAGGAAGCTAGATTCTATATTATCAATGCAACGAAAATTGCTATGGAAATCGGTATGGGTCGTCGTACCAATACAATCCTGCAGTCTGCATTCTTTGCGCTGAATGAACAAATCATGCCTTTGGAAACCTCTATTGACTTAATGAAGAAATTCGCTAAAAAGTCTTATGGTAAGAAGGGTGATGACATTGTTAACCTGAACTACAAAGCAATTGACGCCGGAAAAGACGGATTGGTAGAAGTACCTGTAGATCCAGCATGGGCTGAATTACCATTCGGTTCATTAAGAGAAATGACAGGAGATCCTTACTGGGATGAATATGCTGGACGTATTAATGCTCTGGAAGGATATGATATGCCAGTTAGTTCCTTCACTAAATTTGGTGTATTAGATGGAACGATGCGGCCTAATGCAAGCTTTAAGGAAAAACGTGCGATTGCGACAATGGTTCCTGATTGGAATCCGGATAACTGTATCCAGTGTGGTATCTGTTCTTTCGTTTGTCCGCATGCTACGATTCGTACATTTGCATTGACTGAAGAAGAAGTTGCCAACGCTCCACAGGAATTTGCTACATTACCTTTGATGGGTATTAAGAGCCAGAAAATGGCATTCCGTGTTCAGGTATCTCCATCGAACTGTGTTGGATGTGGTCTGTGTGCAAAAGAATGTCCAGGAAAACGTGGAGAAAAAGCATTGAAGATGGTAGACATCCACGACAAGATGGACGAAGATGCATTAGCTGATTACTTATACAAAGAAACAGAATACAAACAAGATAAACTGGAAGCCGAAAGCAAAATGTTTGCGAAGAGCACGATTAAAGGTTCTCAGTTCTTGATGCCTTACTTTGAAGTATCCGGTTCTTGTCCGGGATGTGGTGAAACTCCTTATTACCGTTTAGCATCTCAGCTGTTTGGTAAAGATATGATGATCGCCAACGCAACAGGATGTTCTTCTATTTACTGTGGTGCTACTCCAAGTACTCCATTTGTAACAGATAAAGATGGACAAGGTGTTGCTTGGGCTAACTCCTTATTCGAAGACAATGCTGAATACGGTTATGGTATGGCATTAGCTGAAAACTATAAGATGGCTAAGATCTACCGTACAGTAGAAGAGAACATGGATTCTGTTAGCGGAGAACTGAAAGCGTTATTTGAAGAATACTTAGCTGCTAAATCCGATAAAGATGCACAGCGTAAACTGGCACCGCAGATCAAGGAATTAGCTGCAAAAGAAGAAAATGAAGCAGTTAAGGCACTGGCTGACGAAGATCTGGTTGAAAAATCAGTATGGATCGTTGGTGGTGACGGATGGTCTTACGATATCGGTTATGGTGGAGTTGACCATGTATTAGCTAACAATGTAAATGTTAATATCCTAGTTCTGGATACAGAAGTTTATTCTAATACAGGTGGACAGTCCAGTAAATCCAGCCAGCGTGCATCCATCGCTAAGTTTGCTGCCGGTGGTAAGACAACTTCTAAGAAAGACTTAGGTCAGATTGCTATGACTTATGGTCATGTATATGTAGCACAGGTATGTATGGGTGCTAACAAGATGCAGACTTTGAAAGCATTCCAGGAAGCTGAAAGCTACAATGGACCATCTTTGATCATTGCTTATGCACCATGTGCTGAACATCATATCAAGGGTGGAATGAGCATCCATCAGCAAGTACAGCGTGATGCTGTAGACTGTGGTTATGTAACTCTGTATCGTTATGATCCACGTGCTGAACAGCATCTGACAATCGATTCTAAGGAACCAGATTGGGATAAGATGGAAGCCTTCATGATGAGAGAAACTCGATTCAACCAGCTGGCTCGTTTGAAAGGACCAGAAGGAGCTAAAGAATTATTCGAACAATGTAAAGCCGATGCACAGCGTCGTCGTCATCGTTTAGAAAGCTTAGCTGAAAAAGGTGAATAATTTTTAATAGAAAACAGGGATTACAATCCCTGTTTTTTTATGTCGTACAAAAAAAAGCTTCCATAGGGAAGCTTTTATAAAAGGTTATCCAAATGTTGGCGGATTGCCTGAATGAATTCATCGGTATTGACTTGTGTTGTGCAGATACCAATGGCCAACGGGCATAGATCCTTCGTCATGATTCCTTCATTTAATGTATCTAAACAAGCTTGTTCCAATTTTTTTGCAAATTGCATCAATTCCGGTAAGTCATCCTTTTCTCCTCGTTTATAAAGAGCACCGGTCCATGCGAAAATAGTGGCAATTGGATTAGTGGAGGTTTTTTCACCCTTTAGGTACTTGTAATAATGGCGTGTTACTGTACCATGAGCTGCTTCATATTCATAGTTTCCTTCGGGGCTCACCAATACACTGGTCATCATAGCTAAAGAGCCGAAAGCGGTTGAGACCATATCACTCATTACATCACCATCATAATTTTTACATGCCCAGATCATACCGCCTTCACTTCGGATAATACGCGCAACGATATCATCAATCAGGCTATAGAAATAGCTAATATGATTTTTTTCAAAGGATTCTTTATATTCATTATCATAGATTTCCTGAAAGATGTCTTTAAAGCGATGATCGTAGGTTTTAGAAATAGTATCTTTGGCTCCAAACCACAGATCCTGTTTACAATCCAGAGCGTAGTTGAAACAGCTGCGGGCGAAACTTTCAATACTATCATCTTTATTGTATTGACCTTGTACGATACCGGCACCTTCGAAAGTGAAAATCTCTTGAGACTGTGTATTGCCATCTTCATCGGTGAATGACAGTACCGCTTTTCCAGGTTTATCTACTTTAATTTCCGTGGCTCTGTAAACATCACCGTATGCATGTCGGGCAATGGTGATAGGATATTTCCAGTTATTGACAACCGGTTTGATCGGGTCGATCATTATTGGGGCGCGGAATACAGTGCCATCCAAAATAGCGCGGATCGTACCATTGGGACTTTTCCACATTTTTTTAAGATGATATTCTTCTACACGTTGTGCATTGGGTGTAATGGTAGCACATTTTACGGAAACGCCATATTTTTTATTGGCGTTTGCAGCATCAATGGTTACCTGATCATTGGTTGCATCACGATTTTCAAGACCAAGATCATAATAGTCAACTTTCAAATCGATATATGGCAAAATCAGTTCATCTTTGATCTGCTGCCATAGGATACGTGTCATCTCATCGCCATCCATTTCGACCAATGGGGTTCTCATCTTAATTTTATCCATAATCAAAATCCTCCTAAATACGGAAACATTATACATTTGGTATCCTATAAAGTTCAAGAAACAGTTTTAATTTTATCCATGAATCATAAATTGTGTTACACTATATTCATTATGGAGGCACTATGATAATCGCGACTGTTTATGATATAAACTCTGTTGAACAATTTTCCAAAGCAGGCATCCATGCAATCCTGCTTGGTGCAAAAGGCTTTTCTGTACGAGCATGTAAGGAAGTTGATCTGGATGAATTAAAAATCTGGAAGAGCGCTTGTGATACATACAATATACGTATATATATGAATTGTCTTAAATTGATCGAACAACAGGAAATTGAAGAGATCAAGCTATTGTTGAAGACATATCAAGCAATTGGTATTGATGGGATTTATATAGCTGATGAAGGAATTATGGAAATTTGTGATTCCATGCAGCTTTCAATGGAGCTGATATATCAGCCGGAAACTTTAATGACAAATGCCATGGATGTAGATTTTTATATAGATCAGGGCATTCATGCCGTATGTCTGGCACATGAGCTTTCCTTGGATGAAATATTGAATATTGCTGATAAAAATTCAAACGTCGAAATTTTAGCTTTTGGATACTTCAGTGTTTTATATTCCCGACGACCTTTGATTAGTAATTATCTTAAAGCTATTAACTCCAAGTATATTTATAAGGAACAACGACTGGATCTGATTGAACAGACACGAACAGGACGTATGCCGATTTATGAAGATAAAAATGGTACATATATATTCAGTGAGCAACCTATTAACAGCTTTGATCAAATTGCAGCCTTCAAGAAGGCGGGAATCCATAGGTTTCGCATTGATTCCATCTTTTTTGATGACCAGTGGACACTGGATCTGATGAGCTGTATACAGAAAAAACAAAGACCTTCTTTAGGATCAGATCATTGGTACCATCAGACGACAACAAAAGTAAAGGAGCCGGATCATGAAAAAAATTGAATTATTAGCACCGGCCGGTAATCTTGAAAAAGCGAAGATTGCAATTCTGTATGGAGCTGATGCCGTATACATCGGAGGAAAGCAGTTTTCTCTGCGTAGCCGTGCAAGCAATTTTACATTAGAGGATATTCGTGAGCTTGTGCAGTTTGCTAATGAACATCATGCACATGTTCATGTTACGGTCAATATGCTGCCTCATCCGGATGATCTGGAAGGACTGAAAGACTATTTGTTGGCGCTGGATGCAATAGAGGTTCATGCAATTATTGTAGCCAGTCCGGCAATTATGCGGATGGCCAAACAACTTGGGTGTTGTTTTGAAGTGCATGTATCAACACAGCATTCTACTACCAATGCACAGGCAGTGTCATTCTGGAAAAAACAAGGCATGGATCGAGTGGTATTGGCCAGAGAATGCGGTCTTGAACAAATTCGCGATATTTGTGAACAAAAAATATTACCAATAGAGGTATTTATCCATGGGGGCATGTGTATCTCTTATTCCGGGCGCTGCGTGTTATCTAATCACATGACTTTAAGAGACGCAAACCGTGGTGGATGTGCCCAGAGTTGCCGATGGAAATACCATTTGATGGAGAATAATAAAGAAATCAGTATTCCAAAAAATCTGTTTTCCATGTCCAGTAAGGATCTGCAGGCTGTCCCTTTTATACAAGACTTCATCAAGATGGGGGTAGCTTCTTTAAAGATAGAAGGAAGAATGAAATCAGCTTATTATCTGGCGACCGTTGTTTCCAGCTATCGCCATTTGATTGACTGGATCTATGAACATGGTGATGTGTCTGATGACATTATACAAAGGGTACAAAATGAGATTGCCAAAGCAGAGAATCGTCCAACCGGCCCGGGATTTTATCGAGGAATGCCAGATGAAAAGGTACAATTATACCAAGATCACGATGAAATTGTTACACAAGAGTATGTGGCTTTTGTGTTAGAATATAATGCGGAAGATAAAAAGGCCTTATTACAGGTCAAAAATAAATTCTTCCCGAATACACAGGTTGAAATATTCGGTCCACATATAAAAAGTACGCCTTTTCAAATTGGTTCCATATTTGATTTGGACGGAAATCGACTGGATGTTTGCAACAAACCGATGCAGATCGTACAAACAATATGGGATGGTCCGATTGAAAAAAATGCAATGATTAGAAAAAGAGGAGAGAGTATCAATGAGATTAAGTAAGAGTTTCTTTTACACATTACGAGAAAATGCCAAAGACGAAGACAGTGTATCCAGCAATCTGCTGGTTCGTGCCGGAATGATCAAAAAAAGCAGTACTGGTATGTACATGATCATGCCAATGGGCAAGCGAGTGTTGGCAAATATAGAAAACATCATTCGTCAGGAAATGAACGCAAAGGGGGCCCAGGAATTATTGATGCCGGCTTTGATACCGGAAGATGTATATATTCAATCTGGACGTAGAGCTGCTTTTGGATCAAATATGTTTTCTTTAAAGGATCGTTATGGGAAATCATATGTACTAGGACCTACACATGAAGAGCTCTTTGCGGTAGCTGCCAGTATGGATGGGCGCAGTTATAAAGATTTTCCATACAACTTATATCAAATTCAGACAAAATATCGTGATGAAACGCGTCCGCGTTATGGCTTGATCCGTGTTCGGGAATTTATCATGAAGGATGCGTACACGTTTGATATTGATCAGCAAGGACTAGATGTCCAGTATGATCTGATGTATGATGCATATTGTCGCATATTTGATCGTTTACAGCTGGATTATAAAATTGTAAAAGCAGATACCGGAGCTATGGGTGGACTACTGTCTGAAGAATACCAGGCGATTTCTTCTATCGGAGAAGATATTGTTGTCGGTTGTGAAGGCTGTGATTATTCAAGTAATCTGGAAATTACAGAAGTCATGGATATCATGGAACCCTCCGATGAACCGAAGAAAGAAATCCATTTATGTGAAACACCGGATGCAAAAACGATTGAAGAAGTTGCGGCTTTCTTCGGAAAAGAACCAAAGGATTTCGTTAAAACATTGCTGTATAACGTAGATGGAAAAATCATTGCATTCTGTATTCCCGGAGATCGTGAATTAAATGAAACGAAGGCATTAAAACTTTTAAACGCAAATGAAATGGAACTGGCTGCATTTGAAGATGTGGAAAGAGTCACGCATGCACGTGTAGGATTTGCCGGTCCAATTGGTATTGATTGCCCGGTATACATGGATCGTCAGATTTTGAAAATGAAAAATTTTATCGTTGGAGCCAACAAAAGTGACCATCACTATGAAAATGTAAATATAGATGATTTTAAGCCAGAAGCAGTTGCGGATCTAACGCAGGTAAAAGAAGGAGATATCTGTCCGGTCTGCGGAAAAAAACTGACATTCCAGCACGGTATAGAAGTAGGAAATCTGTTCAAGCTGGGAACCAAATATGCAGAATCCATGAATCTGTTCTACATGGATGCCAATAACCAGCTGCAACCGGTGTGGATGGGAAGCTATGGTATTGGCCTGGAACGATGCATGGCTGCAGTGGCCGAACAACATAATGACGATAAGGGGTTGATTTGGCCAGCAGAAATTGCACCATATCGTTTAGGTATCGTAATGATCAGCGATAAGGACGAGCAGCAAAAAGAACAAGCAGAAGCTTTATATGAATATTGTTTATCAAAAGGATACGAGGTTCTTTTTGATGATCGTAAAGAAAGACCAGGGGTTAAATTTAAAGATATGGAACTGATTGGTATTCCTTATCGTATTACTGTAGGTCGTGGCATTAAGAACGGTATTGTGGAATGGACAGAAAGAGAAACTGGTGAAAAAACTGAGATTTCTCTGGATGAAATACGTGCAAAAATCGATGCTGTTTATGCTTGATCAGATGTATTGTATTTGCACCTAATGAAGAAAGTGCTATATTTAAACTGAGGGATTTAGAAAGGATGATAAGTCTATGAATGAAGGAAACTCCTATATTCAAAGTATAGTCAGACAATCTGTGAATACGGCTTATATATGGATGGGCTTAGGATTGTTAGTGACTGCCGTTGTTTCTATATTGATGTTTAGCAGCGGTCTGTATTTTCAAATTGCTTATCGTATGCCAGGACTGATGTTCTTTATGTTACTTGTTCAGCTGGGGCTTGCTATTGGTTTCGGTTTTGCGATGAATAGAGTAAGTGCTACAACGCTGAAAGCTATGTTTTTATTATATGCAGTGACGATGGGAATAAACTTAACACCGATTGCTTATTCATATCGGCTTGGAACAATAGGTTTGGCTTTTATGGTCAGCGCTGTTTATTTCTTTTGTCTGGTTCTGATTGGTAAAACAACGAAAAAAGACATGACAAATATCGGCATGATCTGCTTGGGCGGATTAATTGCGATGATCATAGCTTCAATCATTATGATGTTTACCGGTCACGGGGATTCTATTCTATTATCGATCATCGGTTTATTGTTATTTACAGGTATCACGGTATACGATGTACAAAGAGCAGAACGTTATCTGACTACACCGAATGGATATATTGAAGCGGAAAAGATATCTATTTATATGGCCTTGCAGTTATATCTGGATTTTATCAATATATTCCTGTATATTGTTCGTATTTTAGGAAATCGAAAAAATTAATGAAGAAAGACCTGTAACAGGTCTTTTTTAAGTGTTGCGCGTGACAGTTTAAAACAAATCATGTACAATACCATTTGTTGAAAAGAGGTGGAGCATTTGTTTATCGACATTTTAAAAGATTGTATAAATGATACGATTTCCATGCTGCCTCTGCTATTTATTACTTACTGTTTCATAGAAGTACTTGAACGAAGACAAAGTGATGATGACCGACTTTTTTTCGCCTTACAGAAGGCTGGACCGTTGGTAGGCGCACTTGTTGGTTTGATTCCTCAATGTGGGTTCAGTGTACTGGCAGCTATGTTGTTCATTCAAAGAAATATCTCACTGGGAACATTGATTGCTGTTATGGTAGCGACCAGTGATGAAGCAATACCGATCTTGATCAGTAATCCGGATTTATACAACGTGCTGATTTTCGTTCTGGTATTTAAATTTATTGTAGGTGTGATAGCTGGTTATGCAGTTGATCGTATCTTTGAAAGAAAACAAAAAATTATCTTGTTTGAAGATATGGAAGAGGAAGAATACGATGAGCAGGAACAGGAGTCAGGCGGCCAGTGCTCGTGCTGTTATCCACAATATCCGATTCCGCTCAGTGCGCTGATCCGTTCATTAAAAATATACGGTTTTTTGTTTGTGACTAGCTTTGTCTTGACATTCCTGATTGAAGTTGCCGGGCAGGATTTCTTAAGAACGGTGCTTTTAAATAATTCTGTGTTCCAACCGGTGTTGGCTACATTGATCGGATTTATTCCAAATTGTGCTGCAACGGTTATATTAGCAGAGCTGTTTGCATCCGGATCTTTATCATTAGGAAGTCTATTTGCAGGTCTGGTATCGAATTCGGGCCTGGCCATGCTAATGCTCATCCGGTATGAAGAAAACCGGAAAAAACTTGGCAAGGTTATACTGATACTAAGCATTGTTGCCATTTTTTCCGGTATATTGATCCAATTCTTGATTTAAAGGAATATCAGGATTTCTGTCGCAAAATTTCAAAACCGATGACTGCACAGGCACTTGGGGTATCTAAAGCATTTCGAAATGGTCGCCCATAAGGAATAAATAAATTCTGATGGGATGCCTGGAGGATCGTTTTATTCAATCCTCGCAGGGCTCCGCCTACAGCGATGCAGAATCGTTCAGGAAACATATAATTATATATATTTTCAGCATCTTTTCGATAAGCGCAAATCAATGGGATTTGTGCTTTTTTTAAAGAGATGACAAGATCCTGTTCATTCTCAATAAAGAAGATATCCATTCTTTCATATGCTCCGGCGCTCGCTTTTAAAATGATTTCTTCACTATTGGACCAGTCTCTTTTTGGAAGGATCAATGCTTCGCAGCCAGATGCATACAGATTTCTGCAGACGCTTCCGAGATTATACGGATCTTCTACCCCATCAACATATGCATAATATTTTCCATCCAAAAGAGGGATAGATGGGTTATCTCTCAATCCGGCTTTCAATGCGATACCACCATGCCTGGTGTGGTGGCACAATTCGTCCAGCTGCGAGCGTTCTACAAAGAAAATGGGAATATCTTTGGACTTTGCCAAATGGATAGTATAGGAAATATCTTTGGAGCGTTTTTTAGGATCTACGTATAAATCGAAAATTTGCCGTCGATCGGATTCTAAAACGGATTTACAGGAAATAGTACCGTCAAATATTTTTTTCATAAAATTATTATAACCATTTTGATATTAAAGTCTCAAGTGTTAAAATACTTACGAAAAGGGGGGACGTTATGCATATAAAGTTTGACACTGAGATGATCAAAAAAATTACGGTGTATGCAACATCGTTGATATTAGCTATCTTAGTCGGATTGTTCTTATTTCATTTTGGATCTTTTCGGGAGTATTTTCGAAGATTTGCCGAAATCTGTGTTCCGTTTGTGGTTGGTTTCGGTATTGCGTTTATATTACGTAAACCGGTGGAATTTTTCGAAACAAATCTTTTTAAATCATTTAAGCGTAAAAGGTTATTTGCGACATTGTTAGCATTTGTAATCTTTATTCTTTGTATTGTTTTCATGTTTTTGATGATTGTCCCGCAGATTCTTGATTCCATAGGACAGTTTATGAAAAACTATTCTGCGTATGTTACAAACCTGGGTGTATATTTTGATCGTATTGAGCAAATGTTCAATCTTTCCATCCCTTCTATTCGTAATGCTTTTTCGGATGAGAGATTATCACAGTTTATTTCGAAACAAGCAATGGTTATCGCTAATTACTCACTAGCTGCTGTACGCTTTGTCTTCAATTTTATTTTAACGACAATTTCAGCTTTTTATATGATGCTGGACAAAGAAAATCTGACTCGCATTTGTAAAAAGCTAGTATATTCATTCTTTTCCATTTCCGTAGCAAGACACTGTACGATACTAGTACATAATGCAAAAGATATTTTTGATCGCTTTATATTAGGAAGCCTGATTGATTCAGGCATTATCGGTTTTGTGACTTTTATCGGTGTATCGGTTCTGGAGATTCCCTATGCACCAGCTATTGCCTTTGTGATTGGTGTTACGAATCTGATCCCAGTGTTTGGACCTTTTTTGGGAGGCATTCCTGTCATTCTGCTGCTTTTGCTGGTTCGGCCTTTGTATGCTCTGGAATTTTTGATTTTTATTGTAATCCTGCAGCAAGTCGATGGTAATATTTTAAAACCAATCGTTTTGGGGGATCAACTGGGCCTGTCAGGTTTTTGGATTTTATTCTCTGTTACAATTGGCGGTGGTATCGCAGGGGTTGCCGGTATGTTTTTAGGCGTTCCTATTTTTGCACTGATTTACCATACAATACGGGATGTAGCGAATATGCGTTTAAAGGAAAAGAAAATTGACCTGGATGAGGAGATAATCGGACAGATCGAATGATCTGTCTTTTTTTAGACAAAATAAAAAAACCCTTTGCAGGGTTACTTTCAGATGGTGGGGACGGTGGGACTTGAACCCACACGGGATTATCTCCCAACGGATTTTAAGTCCGTTGCGTCTGCCTATTTCGCCACGACCCCATTGTGATGGAGGTTCCGATCGGATTCGAACCGATGATCACAGAGTTGCAGTCTATTGCCTTAGCCACTTGGCTACGGAACCAATTGCTTATTCATTATACATAAAAAGTTTTTCATTTGCAAATTTTTTTTGTATATAGTGATACATAAGAGAAACTGATAATGTGGTATACTTATTTATAACAAAAAAGCGAGGTTACAATGAATATACATGAATATGGTACAGGCAATGAAAATACAATCGTATTGCTGCATCCTTCTTTGGTTAAATGGGATTATTTTGAATACGTGATCCCCTTACTGGAAACGAGGTATCATCTGGTAATTCCAGCCTTACCGGGATATGATCCGGAATCAAGGGAAGATTTCAGCTGCATCGAAGTCATTGCGAAAGAGCTATCCCAATGGCTTTTGAAGCATAACTGTAAGAATGTTCATGCTGTTTATGGCTGTTCTATGGGTGGTTCTATTGCTTTACGTATGGTGATTGACCACGATGTATCGATCGGACATTGTATTCTTGATGGTGGGATTACCCCTTATGCATATCCATGGATCATCACCCGATGTATTGCGATAAAAGATTTTTTATTAATGGTTATCGGAAAGAAAGGCGGGCTTCAGCTTCTGCAGAAAGTATTTTCCATGGATGAATACAGTGAAGAAGATTTGCAGTATATGGCGGATGTGTTCGCGCATACGACATATAGAACGATGTGGCGCACCTTTGATTCCAGTAATAATTATTTTGTACCTGGTAAGATGAAAAATCCCGATGCCAAGATCCATTACTGGTATGGACAAAAAGAAAAGAAAGAACGAAGGCGTGATCTTCGTTATATAGAAGCCTTTTTTCCAAATACAGAATTTGTTGAGATAGAAGAGCTGGGACATGGAGGGCTTGTATTAAAAAGACCGGCATTGTTTGCTCAAATGATAGAATCATTATAATTCAGGCAGCGGATCCTGTTGAGGACAGAATAATGGATGTGTTGATCATTCGATAAGAAATATGGATATACGGAATGGGTATGAGTGCGTTAAAAAAATATGGAATATTGACTTCGGTTCTGCATTTTTGTTTCACAGTGGCAGGTATCTGTTTATTATCTGACCATGTAAGATCGGATATTGATTATCTGACTTTTGCGTTGATGATCATATTAGGGAATCTTGTCATTGAATGGATCCTTCGAAGTATTTTTTTGAAGGATTATTATGGAAAAAGAAGCAGGAATGCTTTAAGAAAGTATAACAGAAAGAAGTGGGATGATGAATCACATTAAAAAGATGGTAGCGCCCGTTTTGATTGCCTTCTTTTTTATCTTGTATTGCGTGGGTCTTGCCTTTTTGGCTATATGGCTTCCACAGGAGCTGTTAGTCATTCGGGTGATATATGGTATCATTGGAATAGGACTGGTAATCGGAATGCTGGTTACGCTGTCTCAGCGGATCAAGGAGATCCTAGAAGGAGAAGAAGATGATCTTAGTAACTACTGAAACAATTAACGGAAAAGAACTTGAAATGTTAGGAATGGTAAAGGGAAGTACGATCCAGACGGTCAACGCAGTGAAGGATATTGGAGCAGGCTTAAAGACATTGGTCGGTGGCGAACTGACAAAATATAATGAAATGATGAATAATGCTAGAGCTCTAGCGACCAAACGGATGGTGGAAGAAGCTTCACAGATGGGAGCGGATGCGATTGTCTGCATTCGTTATGCTTCGGCTTCCGTAATGCAAAGTGCAGCGGAAGTTATGGTTTACGGGACAGCTGTCAAGTTCAAATAACGGGAAGGAAACATTATGATCCAAATGATCATAATGTTTTTTTATTCATCATGGAAAACGTGCATATATGATATAATGACAACATGATTTATGTGGAAGTGTATATAGAGCACAATGCAATGCGTCTAAACCAAACCTTTACATATTTATGCCCTTTTCCGGTTAAAATCGGTTGTAGGGTAAAGGTTCCTTTTGGGAAACAGGTCGTGATTGGTTATGTAGAGAATATAATAAAAACATGTGATATGGAGAATGTACGCGAGGTTCTTAAGGTTCTGGATACCGAGCCCTTACTGAATGCAGAGCTGATGGCTTTAGCTGATTGGATGTCAAAAACATATGTCTGTTCCAAGATCAGTTGTTTAAAAACCATGCTACCACCTGCTTTGAAGCCTTCGAGTTCCCGAAAACCGATTGTCTATGAACAGTGGGCATATCGAAAGGAAAGTGATTCTTCTTTAACTGCGCATCAAGAACAAGTTCTTTCTTCTTTATCTTTCCCTTTAAGAGCTTCCATATTTCGTAAAAAAGCGAAATCTGTAGCAAAAAAGCTGATTGAAAAAGGATATGTTGAGTTAGTTCAACAAGAAAAAACAGATTCCGTGCAATTGGAATCTTATACGGATGATCCAGTATCTCTGTCTAAGGAACAGGTGCAGGCCATTCAGACGATCCTTAATGGTTCACAGCAGGTTTTTTTGTTGCATGGGGTAACTGGTTCCGGAAAAACCGAAGTGTTTCTACAGCTTGCTCAGGATGTTTTACAAAAAGGAAAACAAGTACTGTTTCTGGTACCGGAGATTGGGCTGACTCCACAGATGATAAAACGAGTTACAGCTCGTTTTGGACGTTCGATTGCCATTTACCATTCCCAGCTCAATCAACAGGAAAAATATGAACAATATCAGTTGGTAAAAGAGCGAAAGGTGAATATTGTGGTAGGTACTCGTTCTGCTGTTTTTATGCCATTTCATGATCTCGGGATCATATTAATGGACGAGGAGCATGATAATAGCTATAAACAGGACAATACGCCAAAGTATCAAACACGTGATATTGTGACATTCCGTGCCCGCTATCATCATTGTAAAGTGATTCTGGCTTCTGCGACTCCTTCTTTGTATTCTTATAGCCGAGCGTACAAAAATCGCTATCAGCTCGTTAATTTGACACAGAGAGTCCATGCAAATTTACCAGAGATCCATCTTGTGGATATGAAAAAAGAACCTAGTGTTTACGGATTCAGTAAAACCCTGGTGGACGCTGTAAACTGTGCTCTGGAACAGAAACAGCAGGCGATCTTTCTATTAAATCGTCGTGGTTTTTTACCGGTCATGCGGTGTATGGATTGCAATACAGTCATGACTTGTCCGGATTGCGGAACCAGTCTGGCATATCATAAAAAAGAGAATCATTTGGAATGTCATTGTTGTGGCAGAATCTTTCTTCATACCAATACCTGTCCAACTTGTCAGTCTCATCGTTTTTATCAAACAAGCATGGGAACGGAAAAACTGGAAGAACAGTTGACTGAATTATTTCCATCTGCACGTATTATAAGAATGGATGCAGATACAACACGTAAAAAAAGAGCGCATCAGAAATTGTTGGAAACCTTCGAAAGAGAAGGAGATATTCTTGTGGGAACGCAAATGGTAGCTAAGGGTTTAGATTTTCCTCGCGTTTCCGTTGTAGGTATCATCAATGCCGACGCATCTTTATCGCATCTTGATTATTGTTCAAATGAAATTGCTTATCAGCTGCTAGAACAAGCATCAGGACGTAGTGGCCGGGCTGATATAAAAGGCGATGTGTACATACAGACATTCGACCCGGATCAGTTTGTTCTTCAATGTGTTAAAAGACATAATTATTTGGGATTCTTTACACAGGAAATGAAATACAGATATATGGGAAACTATCCACCGTATTGTTTTTTATGTACTGTTATATATTCACATAAAGATGTAAACAAGGCTATGGGGGCAGCTTTGGAGGCGAAAGATTTCTTAAAAGATCTGACTGTTTTAGGTCCGGTCTTTATTTCCATGCGCCAGAAAAAGCAAAGAATAAGGCTTGTAATAAAATCTAAATCTACGGAGAAGCTGACAAAAAGAATCTGGGAATTAATGCTGTATCAGCAGAATAAAAACCCGGGTGTGATACAGGATATTAATATGTATCCAATTGTTTTGGAGGATTAATATGAGAAAGTGGATCTATGAAGCTTTATATGAAATCAAATGGAATAAGACCTATTCCAATCTGTATTTAAAAAATAATCTGAAAAAATGTCCGGAAAAAGATAGAAATCTAGCGACCAGGATCGTTTATGGAACGATTCAAAACTATATGTTCTGTGAATATGTATGGTTGCAATATGTTCACCGGAAAGTACCGAAAAGGGTTCAGAGTATTTTGACAATGAGCGTTTATCAGTTGTTATTCCTGGATAAGGTACCTGCTTATGCGGTTGTCAATGAAGCAGTGGATCTGACCGGTTCTTTACAACCTTCGATGAAAGGGCTGGTCAATGCTGTTCTTCACAAGATAAAAAAAGAGAACATTCACTGGCCTGAGGATGAAATGGATCGGTTATCTATTACATATTCTTGTCCGAAATGGCTGTTGATGATGTGGAAGTCACAATATGGATACAGCTCTATGATACAAATGGCCAAAGCATCGTTGGAAATATTGGCGGTGACTGTCCGAAGAAATCCTATGAGGATATCCATGGAAGAATTAATCGATTCGAAACAATTTGAGCCTTTGGATCCGTTTTTATTTATATACAAAGGGCAGGATATTGCGGCAAGTCCATTTTATAAAAAAGGCCAGATCAGTGTTCAGGATAAAGGCTCTTATGAGATTTGTCGCTGGATGGATGCAAAACCTGGGGATAAGATCCTGGATTGCTGTGCGGCACCGGGTACTAAATCCATGGCAATGGCCGAACAGATGGAAGACCAGGGGAACATCACATGTCTGGATCTGTATCCACATCGTGTAAAATTGATTCAATCCGATCAGAAAAGGCTGCATTTACGCTGTGTTACTGCTAAGGTACAAGATGCAACGGATCTGTCGAGCTATGGAATCTATGATAAAGTGTTATGTGATGTCCCATGCAGCGGATATGGTGTGATGGCAAGAAAACCGGATATTAAACTGCATATGCAGCCTACAGACATGGATTCACTGATTCCTGTACAATATCAAATATTGCAGGAAGCCTCTAAGCATGTGAAAGAAAATGGGATTTTAATATATTCCACATGTACTCTCAACAAAAAGGAAAATGAAAAACAGATCGAACGGTTTTTAAAGGAAAACAAAGCTTTTACATGCATAGAACAGCGGACATTGATTCCGAATGAATTCATGGATGGTTTTTTTATCGCAAAGATGCAATATATAAAAAGTTTGATATAATTATAAAATGAGATTAGGGGGATAGTATGCAAAGCTTGTATGATTTTACTTACGATCAGATGAAAGAATTGGCAGAAGATTATGGTTGGAAAGGGTTTCGAGGTCACCAGATTTTCCAATGGTTATATCGTGAACACGTTTTTGACATCGATGCGATGACGAATCTAAGCAAGGATACTCGGTCCTTGTTAAACAGTCAGTACATCATTAATCCTTTACGTCTGGTTCGTAAACAAGTCTCCCATGATGGCACCACGAAGTATTTGTTCGCCACAGAAGACGGAAATTTACTGGAATCGGTTCTTATGGTGTTTGATTACGGCAAAAGTGTCTGTGTTTCATCTCAGGTTGGCTGTAATATGGGATGTGCATTTTGTGCCAGTGGTCTGACTAAGAAAAAGCGAAATTTAACAAGTGGGGAAATGGTTGCACAGGTGATGAACATCCAAAAGGATCTGGATGAAAAACAGGAACGTATCAGTCATATCGTTGTCATGGGAACCGGAGAACCGTTTGATAATTACGATCATGTAATGAATTTTTTACAAACGGTGAATCATGATCGGGGATTGGGTGTAGGAAGTCGTCACATTACTATATCTACATGCGGGATCGTTCCGAAAATCTATGAGTTTGCGGATGCACATACGCAATACAATCTGGCAATCAGCCTTCATGCACCCAATGATACGCTAAGAAGTGAACTGATGCCGGTGAATAAGGCATACCCTTTAAGGGAATTAATGAAAGCTATCGCATATTATGGAAAAGAGAACAATCGTCGTTTGACGTTTGAATATATACTATTAAAAGGCGTAAATGATAAACCTGTTCACGCTCGTCAACTGGCTTCTTTGTTGAAAGGATTAAATGCCTATGTGAATTTAATTCCATACAATTCTGTTGACGAGAAACGATTTAAAAGTGTGAACCATGAACAGGCGATGGTATTTTATGATTTATTGATGAAGCAGAATGTTCGCTGTACGATCCGAAAGGAACATGGACAGGACATTGATGCCGCCTGCGGACAACTGCGTATTAAAGAAATGAGAAAGGAATCGGCACTATGAAGGCGTTTGGAAATACAGATATCGGATTGATTCGAAATGAAAACGAAGACGATTTTTGCGTATTTCAGAACTCGAACGGTGACTGGATAGCGGTTGTATGCGATGGAATAGGAGGAAGTGCAGCTGGTGAGGTCGCAAGCCATATCGCAACACGGACTATTCGCGATGCATTTGTGAAAGCACCGGTTTTTGAAAGAGATTATCAGGTGAATGATTGGGTTACGACAGTCCTCAATAAAGCCAATGATGCGATTTACTATAAAAGCCAGCACAATAAAAAAGAAAGAGGTATGGGAACAACCTGTGTAGGAATTCTGATCAGTGGAAATAATTCCTATATCTTTAATGTCGGGGATTCTCGTATTTATGCATATTATCAGGAAGGTTTGATCCAGATGAGCGAGGATCATAATGTAGTGGCTCGTTTACTGCGTAAAGGAGAAATAACGCCAACCCAGGCCAAAACCCATAAACAAAGAAATACACTAACAAATGCTCTAGGCGTTTGGCATGTATTTCAAATCGATTTTCATAAAATTGAATCAACTTTTTCATATGTGATGCTGTCCAGTGATGGTTTGCATGGATATGTATCACACGATGATATACAATCAATCGTAGTTGATAGTTCATTAAGCTTAAAAGACAAGGTGAATCTTTTGATCAGCCGGGCAAACCAGGCCGGCGGTTTTGATAATTGTACGGTGATCCTCATGGAAAACGATGGTGAATGACATGGAAACAGCAATTAAGAATGTAGCCAATCGTTATGAAGTGATTTCTTTAATCGGCCAAGGAGGAATGGCGGATGTCTATCAGGCAAAAGATACGATTTTGAATCGTATCGTTGCGGTAAAGGTTCTCCGGGAAAAGCTTAGTGAGGATGCGATGACATTGGTTCGTTTTCAAAGAGAAGCCAGCGCTGCCAGCCGGCTTTCGCATCCGAACGTAGTGGATATCTATGATGTTGGAGAGTATGAAGGTATGCACTACATTGTAATGGAGTATGTACGCGGCCGCACTTTGAAACAGTTGATCAGTTCAAGAGGTGCATTGAGTGTTACTGAATCGATCCATATTATGACCCAGTTGACCAGTGCTGTACAACATGCGCATCTGCACAAGATCATTCATCGGGATATTAAGCCTCAGAATGTACTAGTCAAAGATGACGGATCTGTAAAGATTACAGATTTCGGGATTGCGATTGCCAATGATGCAGTCCAGCTCACCTTAAATAATGCGGTCATGGGTTCAGCTCATTATTTAGCTCCGGAAACCGCCAAAGGTGAAGATGCGACGGAGCAGGTAGATATCTATTCTCTGGGTATTGTTTTTTATGAATTACTAACAGGTGATGTACCTTTTCACGGAAAAACGCCAACTGAGATTGCGGTCAAACACTTGCGACAGCCAATCGATTATGTCCGGGACTACAACCCGGCCATTCCGCAGTCAGTGGAAAATATAATTTTAAAAGCGACCGCCAAAAATCCAAAAGATCGCTATGAAAATGCTGGATTGATGCTGTATGACCTGGAACACTGTATGGATTGGGAATATCGTAATATGGAACGGATAAAAGTGGATGTTCCAACAATCTCTAAAGTCGATGTCAATAATGGCCATGTGAAAGTTGAATATGTAACGGATAGTGAACCGGTCAAGGAAAAAAAGAAATACACAGGATATTTGTCACCAGTTTCCGTTGGTATTATTTCCGTCATTGTAATTCTTTTATCATTCTTGATTACTTTAGTGACCGGTATTATCCGAATAGATGGTGTGATGGGCTATGAAAAAATGCCGAATATTGTCGAATTATCACAAGGCGAGGCAGAGGAGATACTTCAGGATAATAATTTCAACAACGTTATTTTCAAAGAGGTGATCAGCGATTCTGTAGATGCAGGTTATGTTATTTCTTCAAATTATGAGAGCGGAAGTCTCATAAAGAGCAATTCTAGAGTTGTAGTTGAAGTCTCTAAGGGACCTAGTTACTTAATTAAGGACTATACGGGGCAATATTTGGCAGATGTGGAGCAAGAGTTTTTAAATGAAGGGGTTCATATTGAAATAGAATACGAATATTCCAATGCCGCGGACACAAATCCAGGTATTATTTTGGAACAAAGAGGGCTGAAACCCGGAGATCGGATCGATCCAACATCTGAAGAATCTATTTATTTTATCGTAAGCCAGTATCCTACTATTGTAATACCGGAGGATATAGTTGGTATGAATGTAGATGATGCCAAGGATCAGTTAAATGAGCTGGGTATTGCCGTGGTTACGAGAAAGATGGATAGCGGCATGGGTAGCGGCATAGTCGTCATGACCGATCCGGCCGCGGGTACGACATATACACAGGAAGGATCTGACAGTGTAGTTACACTGTACTATGATTAATATGAAGACAGGAAGAATCATAAAAAACGTATCAAATCAATATACGATCGATACAGGTACAGAAACTATTGTGGCTTTACCACGAGGAAATATGCGCAAGGGGCATATTCCTGTTGTAGGGGATCTTGTTGAATTTGAGAGTTTTGGAAAAACCAATCGGATCCACCGCATCCTGCCTAGGAAAAACCGGTTGTTGCGCCCGGCTGTAGCCAATGTGGATCAGGCTTTGATTGTCACTAGTTTGTATGATCCCGACTTTTCGGATCATTTGTTGAACCGCTTGATCTTTCTGGTCTGCCTTGAAGATGTAGAACCGGTTTTATGTATCACGAAGTGTGATCTAAGCAAGAATAAAGAGTATGAAAAAAAGCTGGCACCCTATGAAAAAGCTGGCTATACTATTGTCTATTCTTATCCAGGAAGCAATGATGACGCATTAAAGAAATTGCTGGCAGGGAAGATCAGTGTGTTATGTGGTCAATCCGGTGCTGGTAAAAGTTCTTTGTTAAATCGGCTTGATCCCCATTTTCAATTGCAGACACAGGCCATTTCTAAGGCTCTTGGTCGTGGTAAACATACGACGAGACATTGTGCATTATATCCGATTGCAAATGGATGGGTTGTGGATACACCAGGTTTTTCAAGTTTGGATTTGCAATTGATCAATACGGATGATCTGGATAAAAAAATCAAGGATTTTGTTCCATATATCGGTCATTGTCGCTTTAAAGACTGTAAACACTTAAAGGAACCGGATTGTGCTGTGAAACTGGCTGTGGAAACAGGTGAAATCAATCCGACAATCTATGAAGATTATAGACAAATCAAGGAGGAATTATGGAAAATAAGATAATCGTATCTCCATCGGTATTATCAATGGATTATTCAAAAATGCAGGTACAGATGGAGGAATTAAACCGTTCCAATGCGGAATGGATCCATTTTGATGTGATGGATGGCCATTTTGTACCTAACTTGTCCTTTGGACCTGATTTGTTAAAAGGCTTCCGCAAGATGACAAATAAGGTGCTTGACGTTCATTTAATGGTTTCCGATCCGGAAAAGTATGTACCGGTTTTTATTGAAGCCGG
>DGUK01000092.1 GCA_002394635.1 Faecalitalea sp. UBA4312 | reverse complement strand
ACATTTTCTTTCTGTGCCCAAGGCATCCACATCTGCGTGATATCGTTTTCTGTGGCACCTAAAGCATAATCGACATCTTTAAAGCTGTCTTCACATAATTCTTCTACAACTAAATCTTGTCCTTTATAAGGGAATACTTTTCCTTTGGAACGGGCCGATGCCAGCAGCTTGATATCGCCCGGAACATTTCTTTCTTCCAGACATTTCAGCATTTGCTGACCAACAGCACCCGTAGCACCTACAATTGCGATTTTCATAGTTTTATTCTTCCTTTCCTACAAATGTGTTATATATCACACGAATGGTCTTTTTAAAATCTTCGGATCTGACACCGACGGTAATATTCATTTCATCACTGCCCTGGGCAATCATGACAATGTTGATCTTGTTTTGGCCTAAGGCACCAAACAGCTGTCCGCTGATTCCCGGTCGGCTGGACATGTTTCGTCCGACCGTGGAGATCAAGGCCAGATCCTGGGTTACTTTGACGCGGTCCGGTTTAACACGTTTTTTGATTTCCGCTACCATCTCATACAAAATGTCTTCGATATCGCTGTCGGCTACTACCAAACTGAAGGAGTCAATGCTGCTTGGAATATGTTCGACGCTGACATTATATTCTTCCAGTACGGATAATACTTTTCGGATATAGCCGATCTCACTGGACATATGCTTCTTATAAATATAGATACTGGTAAATCCGGTCTTTCCGGCGATACCGGTAATTGGATATGGGGATTTATACTGCATATCCTCCTGAATGATCGTTCCTTTATCCTGGGGACGATTTGTGTTCAGGATATGGATCGGAATGTTGGCTTCCTTGGCCGGGAAGATGGCTTCCTCATGCAGAACACTGGCTCCCATGTAAGATAATTCACGCAGCTCGGAATAGGTGATGCGTTCGATTTCCTTTGGATTCTTTACGATCCGTGGATCTGCCATCAGAAAGCCGGATACATCGGTCCAGTTTTCATAGATGTCGGCATGCATACAGCGAGCCAGAATGGCACCTGTGATGTCTCCACCGCCACGAGGCATGATCATAATACTGCCGTTAGAACTGCTTCCGTAGAAACCAGGGAAGACAAAGCGTTCATATTGCTGACACTTGGCATGGATCTTAGCCATGGTGGCATCCCAGTCAATGGATTTATCCAGACGGAAGCGAATCACATCTTTGGCATCCACAAAGGCATAACCGAGGTATTCAGCCATCAGCTTGGCGCAGAAGTATTCACCGCGGGAAACGATCTCAGCCTGTGTCATCTTATTAATATTGGCAAAAAAATCATCTAATTCTTTTTCAATCGGTTGTTTCAGTCCCAATTCCTGTTTGATTCCTACAAAACGGGAACGAATCAGTTTTGTGACGTTGGAGGCATCGACATGATATTGTCGATGGGCATCGAGCAGAAACAGAAGATCGGTGATCTTGTTGTCGCTGGACTTTCGTTTGCCGGGTGCACTGACGACGACATACTGACGCGACTTGTCTGCCTCCACAATTGATTTAACTTTTTTAAACTGTTCGGCATTGGCAACACTGCTGCCACCGAATTTGGTGATTTTCAACATAATCCTTCTCCATTTTTTTAATAGTCATTATTATAGCGACTTTATTTATGAAATACTAGTCAAACTTTAATTACAAATGAAATGTACAAAGATATGTACAAATTGAAAACACTTGTGTTTAAAGCGTGAACATTGTATCATGAGATATATAGATTTTCAAGGAGGATCTGACATGCACGAAATATATGAATCAACACGTGATCATGCACGTAAAATCAGTGGAAAACAAGCGATTATTGAAGGCATTTCTCCGGATGGCGGACTGTATGTATGGCCAGGTTTAGCCGATGTTTCATTGGATCTTTCGGTCATCTGCAAACAAAGCTATCAAGAGAATGCAGTCTATATTTTGCGACATCTGCTGCCCGATTATACAGAAGAGGAGCTGAAGACCTGTGTCCGGAATGCCTATGGTCATTCCTTTGCCAGTCCGGATGTCACCCCGTTACGAAAAGTGGATGATGTCTATGTGCTGGAATTGTTCCATGGACCGACCAGCGCTTTTAAGGATGTGGCGCTGACTTTACTGCCATGGCTGATGTCTACAGCTTTGAAGCAGTATCATCAGAAAGCATTGATCTTGACAGCGACCAGCGGGGATACCGGGAAAGCGGCTCTGTCCGGCTTCCAGGACGTCGATGATACAGGCATCATCGTCTTTTATCCGGATGGAAAGGTTTCGCAGACACAATATCGCCAGATGGCAACGCAGCGTGGAAACAATGTCAAGGTATTCGGTGTGAAGGGAAACTTTGACGATGCCCAATCACAGGTGAAACGGCTGTTCCTGGATGAATCGCTTCGCCAGATTGCCGCGGATCATAAAGTATTGCTGTCCAGTGCCAACAGTATCAATATAGGAAGACTGGTTCCGCAGATCGTCTATTACTTTGAAAGCTATAAGCAGCTGGTTGCACAAGGGGTCATTTCAATTGGAGATAAGATCAGCTTCAGCGTGCCGACCGGAAACTTCGGCGATGTACTGGCTGGCTATTATGGTTATTTAATGGGCTTGCCTGTAGAAAAATTCTATGTTGCCAGCAATGCCAACCATATCCTGACGGATTTCCTTACGACAGGCGTTTATGATAAGAATCGTGACTTTATCCAGACGATCTCACCAAGCATGGATATCCTGATCTCCTCTAACCTGGAGCGGTTACTGTATTATGCATCGGGCTGTGATACGGCATTTGTTTCCCAATGTATGCAGGATCTGCAGACAACGGGTCGTTATGAAGTATCCAAAGAGGTATTAGAGACCATCCAGTCGCTGTTTGCGTGCGGGTATGTAGACGATGCGCAGACCAAAGAGGTGATCGGAAAAACATATGAGCAAACAGGCATTGTGTTAGATCCACATTCAGCCATTGGCTATGAAATCGGCAAGCAGGCTGCCAGCCGACCTATGGTCACGTTGGCAACGGCTTCTCCGTATAAGTTCAGCCGGGATGTATTATCATCGGTCGGGGTTGCGTGTGACGATGAATTTGAAGCGATGAAAAAACTGGCTGATATCAACCAGGATCCGATGCCGGTCGGTCTTGCCCAGTTGGAAAGTCTGCCTATTTTACATGAGGATGTCATCGCGATCGAAGACATGAAAGAGAATGTAGCTGATTATATAAGGAAATGGTTCCATGATTAAGGTTAAAGTACCTGCTACGACAGCCAATCTGTGCATTGGTTATGATTGTTTAGGTATGGCATTGGACTGGTGGTCTACCTTTACCTTTGAACAAAGCACACAACTTCGCATCACAGGATGTGATCCCCGTTTTCAGACAGAAGATAATCTGGTGCTTCGTGCTTTCTATACGACATGCGACTATTTACAAAAAGAGAAACCGGTATTTCATCTGGATATACAAACAGATATACCGAATTCCCGGGGATTCGGATCGAGTGCCATGTGCATTGTTGCCGGTATCGTTGGCTGTGATGCCTGGTTCCATGCCGGTTTGAACCGGATTGAAATGCTGGAGATTGCCACCGGGATCGAAGGGCATCCGGATAATGTGGGACCGGCTATTTTCGGCCAGGCATTGACAGCTTTTATCGAGAATGAACAAACCAGTGCCATGGTGATCCCTTGTGCCGACTGGACCGTTCTGGCGATGATCCCGGATTATGAGATTCCGACCAAACAAGCTCGTAAGGTGCTGCCGAAAAGTCTTCCTCATGGACATGCTGTCAAACAAGTGGCGCATGCGTTAGGATTCGTACAGGCTTTACAAGTCGGCAATGAAAAGGTATTGGTTGCATCCTGTCAGGATTATTTACATGAACCTTACCGGCGAAAGCTTTTACCGGAATATGACAAGGTCCGTCCCTTCTGTCAGAAAAACGAGATTGCCCATTGGATTTCCGGTAGTGGAAGTGCCATGGTCTTTATGAGCATGGAGAAAAAAAAGCTGGAAGCGTTGAAAGAATATATAGAGAAAGAACTGCAGGTTTCGTGTCGAAGCATGCAGATTGCCCGGAAAGGAGCCTATGCGAAATATGAGTAAATTTTTTGTGGTCTCTTCAGACATATTGCCGGATGTACTGGAAAAGGTCATCGAAGCAAGATCTTTACTGCAGTCCGGGAAAGTAAAACGAATCAGCGAAGCGGTCAAAAGAGTGGGTGTATCCCGTGGTACCTATTATAAATACAAGGATACGGTCTTTGCCTTCGACCAAGAGCAATCGCGGCGCAAGGCCATCATTACCATGATCATCAGCAGCGAGAAGGGATCCTTGGTGCAGCTTTTAAATGTGGTGGCAGAAAACCAGGGGAATATTCTGGCTATCAATCAAACCATACCGATCAACGGGGTGCATACCTTGTCATTGACATTAGATATCACGGATATGGAACAAAGCATTGAGGCTTTTTTGTCCCAGTTAAACGATATGACAGTCATAGATAAAGTGAATCTGGTGGCCATCGAATAATGAAAACAAAATTGTCGTTTGTGTTCGG
>DGUK01000006.1 GCA_002394635.1 Faecalitalea sp. UBA4312 | reverse complement strand
CCGGATGCGGTATTCGTAATCGATCCAAAGGAAGAACACAATGCCGTAGCTGAAGCGAAAAAATTAGGAATTCCTGTCTTTGCGATGTTGGATACAAACTGTGATCCGGATGACGCTGATTATCCAATCGCTTCTAACGATGATGCAGCACGTTCCATTCGCTTAGTCACTACTTTGTGTGCGGATGCTATCGTGGATGCCAAGGGTGGTTTACTGGAACTGGCTTTCCTGGATGAAACAGAGGAAGACGTTACAATGGAAGATGTAATCCGTAACGTTGAACAGCAGATTGCTGAAAACGAAAGACGTCGTCGTCAGAGAAACGAAGAAAGAAGACGTCGTAACATGGAACGTCGTAACCGTCGTTTCAATCGTCCAGCTCGTAATGAAGAAACTGCTGCACCAAAAGAAGAAAAACCAGCTGAAAAAGCTGCCTAATAGAAAATCAGGAGGATATGAGTATGATCAAAGCATCTCAAGTAAAAGAATTGCGTGAAAAAACCGGTGCCGGAATGATGGATTGCAAAAAAGCATTATCTGCAACGGACGGAGATATTGAAAAAGCCATTGACTGGTTAAGAGAAAAGGGTATTGCAAAATCAGCCAAGAAAGCTGGACGTATCGCAGCCGAAGGTTTGAGCCGTGTTGCGGTAGATGGCAATACTGCGGTATTGTTCGAAGTAAACTCAGAAACAGACTTTGTTGCTAAAAACGATAAGTTCCTGCACTTGCTGGATCTCGTTCAGGCAGCTCTGTTAAGTGGTAAACCGGCAGATGTAGAAGCCGCTTTGGCTTTGGATACACCAGAAGGAACAATCAATGATCTGATCATCAACGCTACGGCAACGATCGGGGAAAAGATTTCTTTCCGTCGTTTCCAGGTCGTTGAAAAAGCAGAAGATGAAATCTTTGGCGCTTATATGCATAAAGGCGGAACGATTTCTGCATTGGTTGTATTAAAAGGTGGCGATGAAGCCATTGCTAAAAACATTGCTATGCAGGTTGCCAGCATGTCACCGGTATATGCTACAGAAAAGGATATCCCGGCAGCTGAATTGGATCACGAGCGTGAATTACAGAAACAGATGATGGATGCAGATCCGAAGATGGCTGGAAAACCGGAAAAAGTACTGGCTGGTATCTTAAACGGAAAAGTAAAGAAACATTTCAAGGAATTGTGCCTGGCTGATCAGGAATTCTTCCTGGAAAACAAGAAGAGCGTTTCTCAATACCTGAAGGAACAGGGAGCTTCTGTTGTATCTTTCGTTCGTTACCAGGTTGGTGAAGGAATCGAAAAGAAGGAAGAAGATTTCGCTGCAGAAGTTGCTGCACAGATCAAGGGATAAGACCATAAAAGGCAAGACGTGTGTCTTGTCTTTTTTTTAAATGGGAAGTGTTGTATAATGAATTCGATAAAATTGTAAAGGAGTTATGCTATGTATAAACGAGTTCTTTTAAAACTAAGCGGAGAAGCTTTAGCCGGTAATGGACAGCCGTTTGATCAATCCGTATTGAAAAGCCTGGCACAGGAATTGAAACAAATTCAGGAACTAGGTGTGGAACTGGCTGTTGTTGTCGGCGGAGGTAATTTTATCCGTGGAAAAATGCTGGCTGAAATGGGAATGAATCGTGCCCAGGGAGACTATATGGGAATGCTGGGAACGGTCATTAATGCGTTGGCTGTTCAAAATGCCCTGGAAATGGAAGGGGTGCAAACACGTGTACAGACAGCTGTGCATATGCAGCAGGTTGCGGAACCATTTATTCTACGTCGTGCCATCCGCCATTTGGAAAAAGGACGTGTCGTTATCTTTGGAGCAGGAACTGGATCTCCTTACTTCAGTACGGATACGACAGCCGCATTAAGAGCTTCGGAAATCGGGGCCGATGTGATCCTGATGGCTAAAAACGGTGTGGACGGTGTTTATGACAGTGATCCGAAGAAGAATCCGAATGCGAAAAAGTTTGATCATCTCTACTATCTGGATGTTTTGAACAAAGGATTGCAGGTTATGGATTCCACTGCAATCAGTATGTGTATGGATAATGATATTGATCTTGTCGTATTCAATATGAATGAACCGGGAATGATTTTAAAAGCTGTAAAACAAGAAGTTGATGGTACTGTCATAACTCGAAAAAAAGACTAAGGAGATATAATAATGAGTGATATTTTAGACAATGCAGAAATGCGCATGATGTCTGCTGTTGAAAAACTTGAAAGCAATTTACATGTATTACGTACAGGACGTGCCAGTGCCCAGATCCTGGATGGAATCGAAGTGGACTATTATGGAGCTCCGACACTAATTAAGCAGATGGCTCGTATTACAGTTGTGGAAGGTACGCAGCTGGTGGTAAAACCATATGACCGTTCGATCGTAAAGAGCGTGAATAAGGCGATCCAGGCTGCTAATCTTGGCTTAAATCCACAGGCTGAAGCCGATCAGATCCGTATCCTTGTACCGCAATTGACGGAAGATCGTCGTAAGGAATTGGCAAAGCAGGCACAGAAATACGGAGAAGATGCAAAAGTTGCAATTCGTAACGTACGTCGTGATGCCAATAATGATATTAAAAAGGATAAAGAACTTCGTGAAGATGAGGAAAAGATGGAATTAGAAAGCTGTCAGAAACTGACTGACAAATATATTAAAGAAATCGATTCCATTGTCGAAGCTAAGAAAAAAGATATTTTAACTGTATAAAACCAACAGACAAGCAATTCGCTTGTCTGTTTCTGAAAAGGAGCGACTATGATAAGAAGGATCTCCCTTATTCTTCTGATTGGATGTTTGTGCATTCAGCCAATCCATGCCCGACCTGTCCGCTATCCGGAAGAAGCTATAGTTACAATGAGCCAGCAGGAACAATATGAGGCGAATCTCTTTCTGAGTAATTTTTCCGAACAGGGATTTAAGGACTATGATCCATCCGAGATCAATGTAGGCCAGATTGTTTCTTATGCACATTTGTATGATAAGATCAACTATCATCAGGGGATCGGATACCAGTCCGGTTATGAGACAATGAGCATTGACCATGTCAATGTTATTTTAAAACGGTTTCTGGATGTGGAATTATCGGAAAAACAGGCTTCTACATTTCAGACGGAACATGCATATTATGAGAACGGAACATTCTATTTCCAGGCGGCCGATGGACAGGCACACAATATGCTGACCATAGTCGACACACTAAAAAAAGATAAAGACGGTATTTATCACTTTGATTTTTATATCTATGAGCTGGATATCAATACTTATTGGGATAACAATGGATGGATCGATGACCACTATTACTATCTTACCAATAAAGAGGCACGGAAGACAAAGGAACTAAAAAAAATCGGAAGTGGTACAGCAGCCGGTATTCCTTCTGAATACTATGGGCATCATACGTACAAACTGTTAATGTACAAGCTGGACAGGTCTAAAGGATGAAACCAGAATACAGACTGGCTCGCATAGAGGATCTACAAGATATTTGGGATCTTCTACAGGGCGCGCGGAAAAAGATGGAAACGGAAGGAATCTTTCAGTGGGACGATACCTATCCGGATATAGGAGAGATCCGACAATCAATCCAGCAACAAACGATGACAGTTGGATGCTTAGACGGGAAGATCGTCGTCTGTTATGTATTGGATCATCGTATGGAGCCGGAATATGTCAAGGGTGTGTGGACCGATGTGGGGGATGCATATTACGTCTTGCATCGTTTTTGTATCCATGCAGAATATCAGAGAAAAGGATTAGCCAAACAGACGTTAGCATATATGGAACAACAATGCCAAAAAAAAGGGATCCATGCCATTCGTCTGGATGTGTTTCGTGCCAATTTGGCAGCTGTCAATATGTATCAACATGCAGACTATGTACTGACCGGTTGGTCGGACTGGGTCAAAGGACCTTGTGATTTCTATGAAAAAGTGATCTAGGATCTTTCAAAATGAAAGATTCTTTTTTTACAGTTGTCGGCTTACGTTTGACATTTCGATACAAATGAATCAGAATGTGATAAACTGAGATTATTGAATGTTGAGGAAAGATTATGGATATGAGTACTATACCCCAGACCATTGCAATCATTATGGATGGCAATGGGCGCTGGGCCAAAAAGCAGGGTCTGCCAAGAACAGCAGGCCATAAACAAGGGGCGGAGCAAATCCGAGTGATTGCTTTGTATGCCAATCGGATCGGCGTTAAGAAGTTGATCCTGTATGCATTTTCGACAGAGAACTGGAAGCGTCCGGAGGATGAGGTCAGCTATTTGTGTAAACTGCCGGAATTCTTTTTTAATCGCTATATCAAAGAACTGATGGAGAATAATATCCGAGTTACATTTGCCGGTGAACTGGAACGGTTTCCAGATTATACTCAGCGTGTGATCAACAAGGCTGTTGCTCAAACCGCCGGGAATACGGGACTTGATCTATGTATTGCAATCAATTATGGATCCCGCAGGGAACTGACGC
Organism: Faecalitalea sp. UBA4312; assembly: GCA_002394635.1. Lineage (GTDB taxonomy): Bacteria > Bacillota_I > Bacilli_A > Erysipelotrichales > Erysipelotrichaceae > UBA4312. Next base: position 7,821 of record DGUK01000006.1, on the reverse strand, counting down.
TGGCGATGCGTCGTTATGCGCAGGATGTAAAAGACGGAAGATGTAACAATGATATTACTGAACAGGAAGTAGCCGGCTATTTGATGGTACCGGAGAATGTAGATCTGATGATCCGCACCAGTGGCGAATTAAGAATTTCAAATTATCTTTTATGGCAGATTGCGTATGCGGAGCTTATCTTCACACCTGTCGCCTGGCCGGATTTTGATGAAAAGGCATTGTTAGAATGCATCGAAGAATATCAATCGCGTGATCGGCGGTTCGGAGGCTTATCAAAATGAAAAATCGAGTCATAACGGCGATTGTGATTATCTGTGTAGTCGCTATCCCATTGATCTTCGGAGGCATTCCTCTGGAGCTTCTGGCTTTGTTTATTGTCGGCTATGGCGGATATGAGTGGGCGCATGCACACAATCGGTTTAAAAAATGGCCGGTTTATCTCGTTCCGGTCATGGTTTTGTTTACCTTGGGATTGCGTTTTGTTCCGGAGGGCTACCGACAGGCGGCATTTATCGTACCTGTCATCTTTTTTTGGACGTTGACGATTTTTGATGAAAGGATCCATGTAATGGATGGATTTTACTGCTTGATCTTTGTGGTCATCTTTTCTATCATCTATCAGATCATCGGATGGTTAAGTGCCGGTCATCATTTTTATCTTCTGACGCTGGTGCTGGCTACCTATGGATCGGATACCGGCGCCTGGTTTGTCGGCCGCAAGATCGGTCGGCATAAAATGAATCCACGGTTGTCTCCGAAAAAGAGCTGGGAAGGCTTTGGCGGGGGTGTGATCTTTGGTTTTATTTTGGCTTTTGTGGTCAGCTTTTTATACCTTGGTCATGTGCAGATGATATGGAATACCATATTGTGTCTGGTATGTCCGATCGTAGCAGAAATCGGAGATTTGTCTTTTTCTTCCATCAAGCGGCATTTCCGGATCAAAGATTTTTCGAATTTGCTCCCAGGCCACGGTGGTATACTGGACCGTGTGGACTCCCTGCTGATGAATATTTTGGTACTTGGTATTTTTATTCCGTTTATTAGTTAGGAGGAATTCTATGTATTATTTGTTGGGTATTATCGCTTTTGTGGTTATGCTCAGTTTGATTGTGGTCGTTCATGAAGGAGGGCATTTTCTGGTAGCACGTCATTTTGGTGTATATTGCCATGAATTCTCCATCGGTATGGGACCGGTGATCTATCAGAAACCGGGCAAGGAAACAAAGTTTTCTATCCGTGCGATTCCGTTCGGCGGCTATGTAATGATGGCCGGCGAAGAGGATGGCTCACAAGATGAGGAAACCGAATGGCTGAAAAATGTCCCGGATGAACGTCGTCTGAATCATAAGCCTTGGTGGCAGCAGATACTGGTCATGCTGGCAGGTATTTTTATGAACATGCTGCTGGCCTGGATCTTGTTTGTCGGATTAGCAATGGCACGTGGATATGTTGTAGAAGATGCGATTCCTCAGGTATATGAGTTTACGGAAAATTCTGCTGTGCAGAAGGCCGGACTGGAAAAAGGGGATATTATCATTGAAGCAGAAAGCGATGGAGATGTCATTCAGCCAAAGACGCAATATGATCTGCTGGAATATGTTCAATATCATCATGATACGATTACTTTAACGGTGCAGCGGGATGATCAGACATTTACAGTCGATGTTGCTCCCACTTATGATGAAGAATCACAAGTTTATTATTTAGGCTTTCGTGCCATCGCACAAGCAGAGGAAATAAAATGGTATCAAGGCTTCGGCGTCGGGACGAAAGACTGGCTGGATTCCGGATCCGTGATCTTCCGATCGTTATCGATGTTGTTGAAAGGGAAAGGATACGAAAATTTATCAGGCCCAGTGGGTATACTCAATGTCACCAGTCAGACAGCACAGCTTGGACTAGGTTCGTATTTAAGCTTATGTGCTTTGATTTCCATGAATATTGGTATCTTTAATGCTCTACCGATACCTGCTTTGGATGGAGGACGTGTTTTGATTGTACTGATTGAGACGATCACACGGCATAAATTCAAACAAAAGATCATTGAAACATGTATTACTGCCAGCTTTGTATTGTTGATGGCATTGTTCGTGTTTGCGACATATAACGATATATTACGTTTCTTTTAACAGGCTTTTGCAGCCTGTTTTTTAATACTCTTTTGTATGATAAAATGTGGCCATGAAAAGAATCTATGTCATTGTCGGACCTAGTGGAAGCGGGAAGACCAGTCTAGGTCTGTATATGGAAACATTGGGGATCGTTAAGCTTGTCACATGTACCAACCGACCGCGGAGAACTGGCGAAACAGATGGAAAGGATTACTATTTTGTCAACGATGCTTTTTTTGAGTCGGAAAACTTTCTTGAAAAAGTCGATTATGCCGGCACTAAAAGAGGTCTTTTGAAGCGTGAGATCGATCGGAAGCTGGCGATGTCGGATGAGGTGTATGCCTTGATGGACAGCAATGGTCTGCAAGCTATGAAAAAAGAGTATGGTTCCATGGTTCTCTCCATTGGTTTAAAAACGGACTGGGATACTTGTTATCGACATATGATGGAACGAGGGGATCGTCCTCAAGACATAGAGAGACGAAAAACCTGGTTTGAGAAGAATCAGGAAGCGGATTTATGGAAGCAGACGGACGTATGGATCGATGCAACAGGGACAAAAGAAGAAATGTTCCGTAGCTTTGATTCGATTCGTATGAAAAATGGTGTATAATATCATAGTTACGTTTGGAGTGATGAAATGTTTTTAAAACAGATTGAGCTACAAGGTTTTAAAAGCTTTGCGGATAAAACAATTCTGCGTTTCGATCATGATATCACCGGTATTGTCGGACCGAATGGATGTGGCAAAAGCAATATCAACGATGCCATTCGTTGGGTACTTGGGGAACAGAGCGTCAAATCATTACGGTCAGGATCATCTATGTCCGATATTATTTTTTCTGGTAGCGAGTATCGCAAACCGGTCAATATCGCAAAGGTGACCCTTGTCTTTGACAACACTGCGCGTATTTTCGATTCGGATTATGCGGAGATAGAAATTACCCGCCAGCTGCAAAGATCCACGAACGAAGCCAGTTATTTTATCAACAAAACGCCTTGCCGCCTGAAGGATATCCAGGAACTGATCATGGATACCGGACTGGGACGAGGTTCTTTGAGCATTATCACGCAGGGCAATATTTCGGCCTTTGCGGATGCTAAGCCCGAAGAACGAAGAGCCTTGTTCGAAGAGGCCGCCGGTGTTGCTAAGTATAAGAAACGGAAAATGGTTTCTTTAGGGAAGCTGGAAAAAACACAAGCAAATCTTGATCGTGTACAAGATCTGATTGATGAAATCGAAAGACAACTTGTACCATTGGAAAAGCAGGCAGCCAAAGCCAATGAATATATTCAATACAGAAACGAACTGTCGACGATCGAGGTCAATGTTTTAGTTGAAGAGATTAGTGCTTTCAACGAACAGATACAAGGCATTCAAAACGATCTGCTGGATAAAAAAACACAACAGGTGGCCAATGATGCTCAAATAGAGCAGTTGGATCAGCAAATCGATGATCTTCGTATCCGGTGCCACCGTCTGGATCATACGATCCACGGCTTGCAGGGGGATTATACGCGAGCTATGGAAGAGAGCGTGCAGCTGGAAAAGCGTAAGATCGAGATGGATGAAAAGCGGAAATATACGCTATCTACTGCCGATCGCGAACAGCGAATCGTTGAAGTGGGCCGTATTTTAAAAGAAGCGGAATATGAATACGAAGACCGTAAGGAACGATTGGAAACCTTGCAGACACAATGGAAAGACCATCAACAGAAAACAACGGATTGTAATCAGCAGAAACAGGCATTGGAGCGGGATCTGGCGCGCATCCAGATGCGTCATCAGAGCCTGGTCAACCGCCAGCAGATCCTTGATAATATGCTGAAACAACCCTATCAGAATCAAGGAGCGATCCGGGCAATTCTACAAGCCAGATCTTCTTTGCGAGGCATTGAAGGGGTCATGTCTGAATTGTTGCAGGCAAAGCCTAATCTGGAACAAGCTGTGCAGGCGGCTCTTGGGGGAAGCATGTATCATATTGTTACAAAAGATGAGGCCAGTGCTCGTTATGCGATCGGATTTCTGAAGAAAAACCGTTCCGGACGGGCAACCTTTCTGCCTATGACTGTATGCCGGCCAAAAACGATCGGCAACCAGCAGTTGTTTATCGCTCAACAATCGGAGGGTTTTATCGCCATTGCCAGAGATTGTGTGCAATGTGATCCAAAATACGATGATGTCTGTGGACGACTGTTGGGAAACGTACTGGTCATTGATACGCTGGAGCATGCCAATGAATGTGCCAAGCGGCTCAATTATCGATTGAAAATTGTGACCCTGGATGGCGATATTGTTCATGCTGGCGGAAGTATGACCGGCGGACGAGGCAAGAACCAGAATTCACCGATGACCGTAAAGGCGGAGAAGAAACAAATAGACAAGGACGAACAGGAAGCCAGAGAAAAGATGGAAAAGATCCAGAATGACCTGCAAAAGAAAGTAAATGAATACCAGCGTCTTACGGATACGGGCGTTCACTTGCAGATTGATCTGGCTAAACTGGAAAATATCTACGAAGTAAAGAAACAGAAATATCTGGAAGCAAAAGATGAATACGAGCAAATAGCTGATGAAGATCCACAGGATCTGCAAACGGATCAGCTGGTTATCGATATCAGCACAATGCATGCGCGCATCGATACGATTACCAGCGATATCCAAAGTCAAAGACAGAAGCGCTATACGATGGGGCAGCAGCTGGAGGAAAAAGAAGATCAGCTGCGGAAGCTTCGCCGGTCTATGAACGCATTGCGAACACAGATCCATCAGCAGGAACTGGAGCAAACAAAGATCAAAGCGGAGCTGGATCATCGTCTGATGCGTTTAAATACCGAATATCAGATGACCTTCGAATACGCATTGACAAAAAAGACCGATATGGATCTGGAAGCAGCCAAAGACCGTGTTGGAATATTACGTCAGAATATAAACCGTTTGGGAAATGTCAATCTGGATGCACCGCAGGATTATGAAACGATGAACGAACGGTACACATTTATGAAATCGCAGAAGGAAGACCTGGAAGCAGCGGCTAAACAGATCCTGCAGGCGATCGATGAGATGGATGCAACCATGATCAGCCAGTTTACGGAAATGTTTGATAAGATCAATCATGAGCTGGATGGAGTATTCAGGTCCATGTTTGGGGGTGGTCGAGCCCGTTTATCCATGGTAGATCCAGAGGATGTGCTGCATACCGGCATTGACATTGATGTCCAGCCGCCCGGAAAGCTGATCAAGAATATCCAGACTTTCTCCGGCGGGGAAAAAGCATTGATTGCGATCAGTGTATTGTTTTCCATATTACGGGCAAGAACCATGCCTTTATGCATCTTTGATGAGGTAGAGGCGGCATTGGATCAGGCCAACGTAGAACGATTTGCCCGCTATCTGGGAAAATTCAGGGGACAGTCCCAATTTATTGTGGTTACCCATCGCCCGGGTACTATGGAACAATGCGACACCTTGTATGGTGTTACTATGCTCAAAGATGGTGTGTCTCAATTATTGCGTGTAGAATTGAAAGACGCACAGGAATTTGTAGAAGGAAAGGAGATCGACCATGGCAATGTTTGATAAATTTAAAAACAATTTCGGAAAAAAGGATGATGCCGATAAGTATCTATCCGGTTTGAACAAGAGTCGGAAAACCTTTGGGGATCGTATACGTTCTTTGTCCAATAATTTTCATGGCATTGATGATGAATTGCTGGAAGAATTGATGATCATCCTGCTGGAAAGCGATGTGGGGATCCACACAGCACAAAAAATCGTTGATATGTTTGAATCCAACGGAAATATGCTGAAAAACTTTGAGTCTATGGAGGATTATTTTATCTATATCCTGTATGAGTTCTATGAAAATATAGAAGAAGAATATATACATTACAACGAAAACGGACCAACCGTTATTTTGATGGTCGGCGTCAACGGTAGTGGAAAAACAACGACAAGTGCCAAGCTGATCCAATACTATCAAAGACAAGGGAAAAAAGTGGCTGTTGCAGCTGCCGACACTTTTCGAGCCGGTGCCATCGATCAGATCGATACATGGGCCAGCCGTTTGCAGGTGCCATGTATCAAAGGAAAACCGGAGCAGGATCCAAGCAGTGTCCTGGTGGATGCATGCCGATATGCCAAAGAAAACAACATCGATATATTGATTGGAGATACGGCCGGGCGTTTACAAAATAAGAAAAATCTGATGAGGGAGCTGAATAAGATGACCCGCGTCGTTGGTCGTGAAATTGAAGGAGCCCCACATGAAGTCTGGCTTGTTCTGGATGCGACGACTGGGCAAAACGGGATTACCCAGGCAGAAGTATTCCTGGAGGCAACCAATGTTACAGGAATCATTCTGACCAAGATGGACGGTACGGCACGTGGTGGTGTGGTATTGTCAATACGTGATCTTCTCCATCTGCCAATCCGGTTTATGGGATTGGGTGAAAAACCGGAAGATCTGCGTCCGTTTGATATTGTTTCCTATATCATGGGAATCACAAAGGGAATGGATGATGGATCGGATTGAAATCAATGAATGCATGGATATTTACGGACCTTTGTTAACAAAGAGGCAGCAGGAAATTATGACTCTTTATTACGCAGAGGACTTGTCTTATGCAGAAATCAGTGAAGAGCTTTCTATCAGTCGGGCGGCGGTCATGGATACCATTCATCGGGCAATTTCATTATTGGAAAAGTATGAATCTGTTGTACAATATAATCATAAAAAACACGAAATCCAGGATTGCTGCCAAAAGCAGGATTGGGAACGACTAAAAGAAATCATGTAGGAGGAAAAGAAATGTCAAGTATCGTTATGAGTGTAAACGCAGGAAGTTCATCGTTGAAATTCCAGGTATTCCGTATGCCGGAAGAAGAAGTTCTGGCACAGGGAAATATCGAGCGGATCGGAATGAAGGATTCCATTTTCAACATTAAGACAAAGGATGACAAAATCAAGGAAGTCATGGATATAGCCGATCATGCTAAAGCAGTTGAAATCTTGATGGAAGCTTTGATCAAATACAGCGTTGTTGAAAAATTGGAAGATATCAAAGCGATGGGCCATCGTGTCGTTCATGGTGGTGAATACTTCTCTGAGTCTTATCCCGTAACAGAATGGAGCGAAAGTAAGGTGGAAGAACTGTGTGAACTGGCTCCTTTGCACAACCCGGGTGCTCTGGTGGGTCTGCGCTCTTTCCGTAAAGCATTGCCGAACTGTAAACACTCGTTTGTTTTTGATACAGCGTTCTTCCAGTCTATGCCGGAAGAAAACTATATTTATCCATTACCATATGAATTGTATACAAAAGATAAGGTACGTCGTTACGGAGCTCATGGAACCAGCCACGATTATCTGACCCACAGACTGGCAGAAATCCAAAACCGTCCGCTGGAAGAGATGAATATCATCACCTGTCATTTAGGCAACGGAGCCAGTATCGTAGCGGTTCGCGGCGGGAAAGCATTCAAGGTTTCGATGGGATTTACACCGTTAGGCGGAATCATGATGGGAACACGCTGTGGTGATATTGACCCGGCGATTGTTGTCTATCTGATGCGTAAATACAACTATTCAGCCGACGAACTGGATGATCTGCTGAATAAGAAATCCGGTATGTTAGGTGTATCCGGCGTTTCCAGTGATACCCGTGATGTGGAGCAGGCGGCTGCCGAAGGCAACGAGCGGGCTATTCTGAC
>DGUK01000009.1 GCA_002394635.1 Faecalitalea sp. UBA4312 | reverse complement strand
GGATAGGTGAACCGTTCTCATCTGTTTCATTGATTGTATCCGGCGTAATCCCTGCAACCATTTCCGTTTTACCTTCATATTCGCTCAAATTCATCACTATTTTTCGCAAACTTGTATATTCTGATTGCTTGTCTGGTTCCTTTGGTAATAGGGCATCTTGATCGGAAACATCGATCAATGGCGTATCATCAAAAAGATATTCAGGCGGTTCAAAATATGTCGCAGCATTATCATAATAAGAGGAGACCGGATTTTCATGAATTATCACCTTAAATGTTTTTCGGGTCGTATTCCCATGAGCATCTTCCGCTACTGCCTGAGCTTCATATTCACCTGGAGTATCAAAACGTATTTCATAGGTCTGAAAAGATACAATGACATCCGACAGATCAGACGCTTCAAAGTCCTCAGAAAAATCGTGGGTATCGGCATTTTGATTTAAATCGATTACTTTTGCGTACCGTGTAAATAAAGGCCCGGTCGTATCCTCGATTTCGACATCCAGTGCTTCTTCATAGGATTCCCCATTCACCTGAAAGGTAACCGGTACCAAATACTCCCCAATCTGCGGATAATTTCCGTCTTCTTCCATATCTATCGTCGAAGTATCCAGCTTGATCGACTGAATAATGGATGTATCCTCTGTATCCAGAATATACTTCTTATTCAGATCCATTCTTTCCCCATATTCCAAAACAATCTTGTCATTCCGTAAGGACGGCACCTCAGTTTCCTGAGCTTGACAGCCAAACAAACAAAACATTGAGGCTGTCATGATCACTTTAACGCCTTTGTTCATCATCGTATCCCTTAAGTTAATCTTTCTTATCCATATTATATTCTATTGTTTTTTCACATTCAATTGCAGACAAAATAAAAAAAGTCTTTTTTTCAAAGACTTCTTCTGCATAATGGTGCGGGTGACAGGACTCGAACCTGCATGCCATAGGCGCTAGATCCTAAGTCTAGTGCGTCTGCCAATTTCGCCACACCCGCATACTTGCACATCATACCTTAAATCTTCAAAAAATTCAAGCTGCTTAATGCAAGATCGTCGGGGTATGAGACATTTCAATCTCATCCTGCACGTACTGTTCCAGACGTTCGATAAATACATCATCGATTTCAACGCCATCAATTTCAATCGGGCCATTCATTCCATCATGTATGAATTTTATCCGGGGAATCTCCATAATTGTATGATCCCCTTCATACGTCTTTTCCAGTTCTTTGAGTTTTTCGATAATCGGCTTTGCCAATTCCTTGATCATTTCATCTTCATTCATAATCTCATTAATATCATACTTTTCAATGTGTGTCAAACCTCATAATTCTGTCGTTGAATAAATTCTTCTTTCTTTCCTTCATTCCAACGTTCGACCGGCTGATAATATCCGGCAACACGAGACCAAATTTCCATCTTTTGCCCACAAACCGGACACTCCCGTAGATCTCCGGCAAAATAACCATGCTCGGAACAAACACAATATGTTGGTGATATGGTAAAACATGACACATTATAATGAGTGGCAATCTGATTAACAAGTTTCATACATTGTTTCCAATGCGGGATCCGTTTCTTCAGATGAACGTGGAATACAGAGCCTCCTGTATACTTGCTTAAAAATTTTTGTTCAATATCCAACGCTTCGAATACATCTTCCGTATAATTTACAGGTAGGTCTGTAGAATTTGTATAATATTTTTTCTCCAGTTTCATTTGTGGAAACTTTTCCCTATCCAAACTAGCCAGACGGTGCGAAACACTCTCTCCCGGTGTGGCTTCCAAATTAAACAATGAATTATATTGTTCTTGATATACATATAATCTTTGATGCATGTGATCAAGAACACGACAGGAAAAATCTTGCGCTGCCGGATCGGACAGATCTTTTTTTAACCAGGGGGCATTCATACATGCTTCGTTCATTCCCACAATTCCGAAAGTACCGAAAACATGTTGAAATGAGCCCATAAAGTGCTTGGTATACGGATATAATCCATTTTGCAGCAAAGATTCTAAAACACGACGTTTAGTCTGCAGACAACGTGCCATCAGATCCATCATCGCATTCAGACGCTCAAAAAAGTCAGTTTCGTCTACAGAAAGAAATGTCAATCTCGGTAAATTTAATGTAACTGTTCCGATTGACCCGGTATTTTCTCCATACCCGAAATAGCCTAATGCCTTTAAATAGAGTTGATCCATCGAATATGTATGATTTCTTGTCTGCTGGATGGCCTCTTTGTTTTTCAGATAATATGGAGCCCCGTATTTTGCAGATACTTCAAATAACAACGCATTCATTTCTTGGTCATCCCAGTCAAAATCATCTCCGATCACCACTACCGGAATCGGAAATGGAAAACTTCGGCCAGAACTATCGGCTTCCAATAAAATGGAAAGAAATGCTTTCTGGATCTGTTTCATCTCCGCATGACACTGTCCATACGTAAAATCCTGTAAACGACCACCTATGATTGCCTTCTCCTCTTTTAAATCGGATGGAACCGTCCAATCAAAAGATACGGTTGAAAATGGAGACTGCGTTCCCCATCGACTTGGAATATTCACCCCATATATAAATGCTTCTACCGCTTTATACACTGATTCCTGATCCATTTGATCCTTTTTAACAAAGGGAGCCAGATAGGTATCAAAGCCGGCAATGCTCTGAGCACCCGCCCATTCATTCTGCATAATTCCCAGAAAGTTAACCAGCTGGTTACAAGCCGTAAAAAGATGAGAAGCAGGTCTTGATACAATGCGCTTATCCATGCCCTGCAATCCGTTTTTAAGAAGCTGCTTTAAGGACCAGCCGGCGCTGTCAGCCGTTAACATATCGAGATCGTGAATATAGATATCACCTTCCTGGTGGGCACGGGAAATTTGCGGATCATAGATAGTACTTAACCAGTAATTCTTTGTAATGGCAGCCGAATTCGACAGGATCAATCCACCGACAGAATATAAAGACAAATAATCGTCTCCGCTTTTTTCATGTTCGTTTTTCAAATATCGGTCCACAATGTTCTTATATTCGATCTTCATCATTTCGATCTCACGAACATTTTCCCGTTGTTTTCTATATAGGATATACGCTTTGGCAACATCTGTATATCCCGCCAGAGACAATACATTTTCCACACAATCCTGTATATCTTCTACATGAATGCGTCGCCCCTGGACCCGATCCTGAAAAGCAGCCGAAACACGTAAGCTCAATAGCTCAATAATGGTTTCATCATATTGTTTATGCAGTGAATCAAACGCTTTGGTAATAGCTGCATTGATTTTATATATATCAAAAGGCACAATGGTGCCATCTCTTTTTATTACCTCTAACATAATCATTCCCTCACTTCCAACTGATTACAGTATGGCTGGCATAATTCGATGATGGAGCCCAGTTTCTTTGGTTGAATTGAGCATAGATCTTTCTGGATTGCCGAACTATAGTCGTTAAAAGGAACCAGAATAAGATGTTTTACATGAGATATCCAGTTCATCATCGATTTTAGGACCGATGTCGTATGAAATTGTCGGATCAGATGAATCGTCACATCATAGTCGATAGCAGATTCTTTCAAGATCTCCAATGTACGAGAAATCAAGGATGTATCAAAATTTTCCATACCGATGGTTTTGGCATAAGATCTTGGTCCGCTTTTTAAAGAAAGTGACACATAATCAACCAGTTTTTCTTCTATCAGCTCCTGTAAAAAGGATGGAAAAGAACCGTTGGTATTGATCTTGACCATATAGTGAAGATCTTTTACATACTTTAGAAATTCTTTTAAATGCGGATGCATCAGCGGTTCAGCCCCTTCAATACAAACAGCTTCAATAATGCCAGCACGCTTTTCCAGATACTGGCGGATCTCTGTATCCGCTATGGCTTTTCGATTTTCCGGAATATAAACCAAATCGCTTTTTGTGCAGGAAGGACAACAAAAATTACATCCTGCAATGGATAAAACCGTTGCCATTTTATCCGGATACGCTGAAACACTTACTTTTTTCCATTCAAAAAAGACTAAATTTTCCTGCTGGCTTTCTGCATAAGCGCGAGCATTGGAAGCCATGATTTCATATGAAGCTAGAAATTCATCAAACGTAGATGGATCTATGTTCTGGATCAGGTGCTGCCACCAGTCTCGCCGGATCTCATATACTTTAGACATCTGCTGTTTGGCGTAATCTGTCGTATACAATTCCTTATTCCTTTTATCTTTTTCCGAAGTCATGATTGTAATAAAGCCGTTCTGTTCCAGATGTTTTACAGTTTTGGAAATTGTTCCTTTATCATATACACCGGATTGTGCTATGTCATGCATAGAAATACCTTCACGTTCATAGATCATAATCAGGATCGGCAGCTGCGCATAGGTTAGCTTCATAGAAAACAGCATACGGTCATAATATTTCTGTGTACTTCGATATAGTACGCTTAGATTCATTAATACATCGGTTTGTTTATCCATATAAACGATTTTATCATTTCATAGTTGCAGGTTCAACCAAAATAAAAAAAGGCATTTCTGCCTTTTTTATTTATCGGTAGTATCTAAATGTTCGTCACGCACAACAACATCGTGTGCGCCACCTTCTACAATACTGGTTGCTGACACCAATGTAACCTTGGCATTTTTCTGCAATTCAGGAATGGTCAGACATCCACAATTACACATTGTATGTTTTACTTTGGATAAAGTCATTTCCACGTTTTCCTGTAAAGTGCCTGCATATGGTACATAAGAATCAACACCTTCAACGAAGGACATCTTCTTATCGCCACCAACATCATAACGCTGCCAGTTACGGGCACGGGCACTTCCTTCTCCCCAGTATTCCTTCATATAATTGCCATTCATGGTAATCAGCTTGCTCGGAGATTCTTTAAAACGGGCAAAATAACGACCCTGCATCACAAAGTCGGCTCCGAACGCCAATGCCAATGTAATATGGAAATCGTGCTCAACTCCACCATCGCTGCAAATCGGAATATAGATACCGGTTTCTTCAAAATATCTGTTTCTTTCCTCAGCCACATCAATCGTTGCACTGGCTTGTCCACGTCCGATTCCCTTTTGTTCGCGGGTAATGCAGATAGAACCGCCACCAATACCGATTTTTACAAAGTCTGCACCAGCTTCAGCCAGGAAACGGAAACCTTCTCCGTCCACAACGTTACCGGCTCCGACTTTTACGCTGTCACCATAATGTTCACGGATCCATTGGATTGTCTGCGCCTGCCAGCATGAATAACCTTCACTGGAATCGATGCATAAAATATCAACACCAGCTTCGACCAGCGCAGGAACTCGTTGTTCATAATCTCTTGTGTTAATGGCTGCTCCTACTACATATCGCTTCTGGCTATCCAATAATTCGTTCGGGAATGCTTTATGAAGTTCATAATCCTTTCGGAATACAAATGAAACAAGACGCTGGTTTTCATCAACGATCGGAAGCTGATTCAGCTTATGATCCCATATAATATCATTGGCTTCAGATAAAGTAATATCCTTATTTCCAACAATCAATTTTTCAAATGGTGTCATGAATTCCTTTACTTTTAAAGAAGGTTCCATACGACTGATCCGATAATCACGACTGGTGACAAGTCCGATCAATTTTCCATCTGCTTTTCCGTTTTCAGTGACAGCCATTGTTGAATGTCCGGTTTTATTCTTTAACGCAATAACATCCGCCAGTGTCTGTTCCGGACCAATATTGGAATCACTTCCTACAAAGCCGGCTTTCGTAGCTTTCACATCGCGTACCATCTGCGCCTGGCTCTCAATAGACTGGCTCACAAAGATGAACGCAATACCGCCCTGCCGTGCAAGAGCACAAGCCAGTTCCGGTCCGCTGACTGCCTGCATGGCTGCCGAAACCATCGGAATATTCATTGTTAAGGCAGGTGTCTCTCCTTTTCTGAATTTTACAATCGGGGTTTTTAAACTGACATTATCGGGAATACAATCTGGACCCGTATACCCTGGAATCAATAAATACTCGCTAAATGTACGAGACGGCTCTTTCATAAATTTTACCATGCGTCTTTTCTCCTTTTTTTATTGAGTTAAATTATATGCAAAGGTTAAAAAGTCGTCAAGTGCTTTTATTCTTATTCTTTAACGATTACTACACTATATGGTTCAATACTTAAATCATACAAAGATCCTTCATTTTTTCTTTCTGAATCAAAAAGAATTTCTTTTGGTTCATCATAATGATAATGATATCTGTCGCTACTTGGATTAAAGAAAGTGGTACATTGACTATGCTCGTCCTGGCAAGTATAGATAAGAACCTTCTCATCCAAGGTATCGAACCATACCTGATAACGTGTTTGTTCCGTAGTGGATAACCGGAAACATGAATACTCTTTTCGGATCGCAATCAGTTCCCTTACTCTCTGTACAAGCGGCTCATTGGTATCCTTACGGACATAATCTATCATGTTATAGGAGTCCGGCAGGTTATATGTATTGCCGATCTTCTGCTTTGTTCGGGCAAATTCCTGCCCAGCATGAAGGAAAGGAACTCCTTGAGATAAGATGACCATCGCTGTAGCCAGCAGCTGAAGCCGCATACGGGTCGCTGCATCTTTTCCTGCACAACAAATCAGGTTCTTATCCCATAAAGTATGATTATCATGACACTCTACATAGTTAATAACTTTTTCTGGTGAATCGTAATCCCGTCCGGAGGCACTCAGCCGATCCATCATCGTATAGATCAATCCAAGATCGCCATTGCTGTAACCTGGCATATCCAAGTCTCCGTTCGACCCTCGTACCGTTTCCCGAAAGGCGTCAGAAAAATGACCGATGAAAGGCATTTTTGCCTGGTTTTGCTGAGAAGCCCGTATATCTTCCGGTACAAAGCTCGGCATATTCCATCCTTCCCCGTAGAGCATGAAACTCGGTTTCAGTTTTTTTGACATTTCAGCTATGTCATTCATAAGATTTACATCCAGAATACCCATGAGATCGAAACGGAACCCATCTATATCAAACCATTCGATCAATCGTTGACACGTATCCAGTATATAACGTCGGGACATTGGCGGCTGTGTATCGATATCGTTTCCACAGAAGCTTCCGTTGGAATACTCTCCCTGCTGATCCATCAAAAAATAATAGTCCGGAACCAGTTTATCCAAATGAAAATTCTTTTTTTCATAAACGTGGTTAAATACCACATCAAGGACTACGCGAATACCAGCCTTATGACAATCCTGTACAAGATTGGCAAATTCCTCGATACGAAGACCTGCATTTTTCGGATCAATACTGTAACTGCCTTCTAATACCCGGGGATGGACCGGGTCATATCCCCAGTTATAATAAATGTTTTGATAGACCTCATCTACGGTTCCAAAGTCCATGACCGGCATTAACTGTAAATGGGTGATTCCCAAGGATTTCAAATAGCTAAACCCGATCTGTCGGGATATTGTCGCATCATTTTCTTCAGTAAATCCCTTGAATTTTTTACGATGAACGATCGGGAGGTCATTTTGAGAGGTCATATCCCGTATATTTGCCTCGTATATAATGGCATCGCAGTTGGATTTCATCGGTGGGCATTCTATTTTATCCGGAAAAGAAATATGTCTTCGATCCATCACAACACTATAGCTTGTATTGGGTCCGCAAAAAGAAGAATAAGGATCCACAATCTCATTAAGACGCCCGTTTACACGAACGAGATATGTATATTTCATTTGGTAAAGATCTTCCCGCACCTCCGCTGTAAACAGTCCATGATCCTCTCGGATCATCGGAATGACAATATCATCGTTTTGATTCCATAGATGTACTGAAATCTTTGACGCCGTCGGTGCCCATAATTTGAAAACCGATTTTTCAGGACCGTATGTCAATCCCAAATCTTTTCCATCATATTGATAGATCAAATTGAAACGTTTTGTTTTAACAATATGAGCATATTGAACAACCGTTGTCTTGCAATGATCGTCATAGATCTTGTATTCATAGCCAACAATGATATTCGCATTACAACGCAGCTGATAATGAACATAACCATTGTAAAGATGAGACTGTGAAACAATGGATAGTGGTATGATTTGATCAAAGGCATCTTTTAAATGGAACTGTTGGCTGATACCTCCGTGCAATTCTTTGGATATATATACATTGATGAAATCAAAATCATCAAAATATGCTTCGAATGAATGACGCATTCGCATAAAAAAACCTCCCTGTGCTCATAAACATTTTAACATATCTGAATGATTAAAAATAAAAATATGCTATTCTTATATTGAAAAGAGGATCATTATGAAAAAATACAGAATTGAAAAAGACGTATTAGGAGAAGTCCCTGTTCCGGCAGACAAGTACTGGAAAAGCCAGACACAGCGTAGTCTTGAAAACTTTAAAATAGGCTATGAAACAATGCCGGAATCAATTATCCAAAGTTTCGCCATTTTAAAAGAAGCTTGTGCCCGGTCCAATCTTTATTATAAAAAGATCAATGACCAGCAATGCCAAGCAATTATCCATGTATGCCAGATGATACGACAAGGAAAATATATGGATCAGTTTCCGTTAAAAGTATGGCAGACCGGATCCGGTACACAAACCAATATGAATGTGAATGAAGTCATCAGTATGCTTGGCAACGAATACGCTAAAGAAAACATTCTTCATCCGAATGATACGGTGAACTGTTCTCAGAGCTCTAACGATACATTCCCTGCCGCTTTACATATTATGACAGCTACCAAGATCGGTTCCCAATTATTTCCGGCATTGGATAAAACAATTGAAGTATTTAAAAAACTCGAAGAAAAACATAAAGATATTATTAAGATCGGCCGAACCCATCTGCAGGATGCTACACCGCTTTATTTTTCACAAGAATTATCTGGTTACCGTTCTATGCTGGAGCATAGTAAAAAACAGCTAGAACAAGCATTGCCATTTGTATACGAATTAGCATGTGGAGCAA
Source organism: Faecalitalea sp. UBA4312 (assembly GCA_002394635.1). Classification (GTDB taxonomy): domain Bacteria; phylum Bacillota_I; class Bacilli_A; order Erysipelotrichales; family Erysipelotrichaceae; genus UBA4312. The sequence goes on along the minus strand of DGUK01000009.1, from coordinate 775 downwards.
CAGCTGTGGGAACCGGAATTAATTGTCCGGAAGGGTTTGATGAAATATGTGATGGTTATATACGTGATCTGACAGGATTGCCTTTTTATCCAGATCCGAATAAATTCCATGCTCTTACTAGTAAAGATGCATGTGTGTTCATTCATGGCGCGTTAAAAGCTTTGGCAGCCAATTGTATGAAGATAGCCAACGATATCCGATGGCTGGCCAGTGGACCACGATGTGGAATCGGAGAAATAACGATACCTGCCAATGAACCAGGATCTAGTATTATGCCAGGTAAAATAAATCCGACGCAATGTGAAGCTTTAACGATGGTCAGTGTACAAGTGATGGGAAATGATGCTACGATCGGTATGGCTGCCAGCCAAGGGAATTTTGAACTGAATGTATTCATGCCAGTAATCGCTTATAATATGGACCAAAGCATACAGTTATTAGCAGATAGTCTGCATTCTTTTACCGATCATTGTCTGATTGGTCTTGAAGCTGACATAAAAAAAATGGATGAAAATCTTCATCACTCTTTAATGCTGGTTACGTGTTTAAATCCAGTTATTGGTTATGAAAAAGCAGGACAAGTCAGCCAGTATGCCTACAAAAACAATCTTTCTTTAAAAGAAGCGATTCATCAGTTAGGTTATTTGTCTGAAGAAGAATTCGATGAATATGTCGACCCTAAAAAAATGATCCATCAATAATGAAGGGAATTCCCCTTCTTTTTTTTGCACTTGATTTGACAATTCAAGACATAAAAAAACCCGGCAGCGTGCTA
>DGUK01000087.1 GCA_002394635.1 Faecalitalea sp. UBA4312 | reverse complement strand
GTATTGACCTGCCAAGATATAAACGACCAAGAAAGATTATCTTTGCGGACGTTATTCGAAATGGAACCGGAAAGATCGATAAACCGGCTTTGCGTCGTCTCTACCGTGGTGAACGTCTGGTCGAAGCACAATCAAAAGGATAAACAAGGGGCTGTAACGAATAGTTGATTTTCTAAAGTCAACGGAGCGTTAACAGCTCCTCTTTTTAATGTAGCAGATACTCACATAAGATATTTCGCTTTTTAGACTTTTCCATAATAAAAACGCCCTGAAATGGGCGCATTAAAAGAACTTTATGATCCGGATCGTTTTTTTGATCGGGCTGGCGTTTTATGCCGTGATCCCTTTAGGCCGGCTATGCTTCCTGGCGTGATATTTCCTCAGATTATGGCCCATCGCCACCAGGAAAATCTCCATTTGTACACCGTCTTTTCCTCTACGGCGCAATCTTTCATATTCATAGTCCTGCTTGATATGGCCAAATATCCCTTCGGCCTGGATGCTGCGCTGGGTCATCAGCTCCTTTCCGACCTCTGTGGAGATATTGGCTCTGACCTCATTCTTATATTCTTCCAGCTTTTCCGATATCTTAAGCGTGCGTCCCTTTTCGGACCGGGTGCACATCTTTCTCAACGGGCATCCATCGCAATGCTCGTTCCGATAATTCTTGATCTCCTTGTCATAGTACCCTCTTTTTTCTATCGTTATCTTTTCCAGCGCAAAGGCATGGCCTGCAGGACAGATGATATCCCCGTTTTCATCTTTCTTCATATTGCAGCTGCGGAACCGGTTCTTATCGCTGACAGGTTCCTGCTCCCTGCGCAGTCCGCTGTATTTCATATATAATCCGATGCCCTTTTCCTTTGCGTAGGTGTAGTTGTCATAGCTTCCATAGCCGGCATCAGCCGGGGTCTTTGACGGATATTTTTTGTATGCCCTGTGATAGTCCTCCATAAACGGTATATACGTGTTGAGATCATTGGCGTCGCTCGATATGTAGATATGCCGTATATATCCATCCGAACTGCCCATCTGTACATTGTATCCCGGCTTGAATACATTGGTATGGTTATAGTAGTCATATTTCATATGCATGAAGGTGGCGCTGTGGTCCGTCTTTGAAAAGCTGTTCCTCCCATCCGCGATGGCATAGTACACCGCATATTTAAGGATCTTCTGTGCATCTTCCACAAAACCGTCCCGGAAACGCTGCATAGGGTGCTTTCTATGCCCTTTTCCACTGGCTTCCTGTATTTTCTGCTTGTTCATTATGCTTTCCACTGTCTCTATGATCTTTTCCATGTATTCATAATTGAATTCCTTAAGCAGGGAGAGCCGTACAGGAATGGACTCCTTACCACAGTAGCGGTTGAAGCTCTTAATGCGCTCCATGATCTTAGCCCATCTTTTCGCCCTGTATTTTTTCGTCGCCTTCATCCAGACAAAGGTCATCTTGTTGGCATTGGCTTCAAACTTGGTGCCATCTATATAGAGGATATCCGTATCGATGGCATCATGGTCCTCAAAATATCTGTTGAATTCATAAAAAAGCTCCTCGATCGGCATTGTAAGGTCATCATGAATGAATCTTTGGAATGCCATATGGGAAGGGGTGGCTCCATCAAGTATGAACTGAGCACGGATATCGTTTCTGGCAAAGTCTTCGAGGCTGCGGGTGGACATGTAGCCTCTTACCGCAAACCCGAGAAGGACGCATTCAAGCATTTTTAAGCCGTCATAGCCATATGAGTTTCTGCGGGAGAAATCGACATATTTAAAAATATTGACTCCTTCTACGACTTCTCTCACGGTTCTGGAGATATCATCCTGGTGAACAGTATCCTCGTAAAAATAACTCAATGGTAGTTGTAATGACGGCTGATATGCGTTATTATTTTTCTGGTATTGTTGCACAAAACTATTATACCAAAAGGACCAGAACGCGGTACTAACACATACCTTGTTCTGGTCCATTTTTTTATATTTCGAGACTTAACCGACTCTATTTCTCGTTACAGCCCCTCCTTGTATGTAATATATCGCCGCAGCAATTTATAGAGGCTGGCAACACTTGGAATTCCCAGTAACATACCCGGAATGCCGGCTAATGAGCCCAATACAATGACTGAGATCATAACGTAAATGCCGGGCAGACCAACCGAATTACCGACAACCTTCGGATAGATCAGATTGCTCTCAATTTGCTGTAGGACAACAAGATAAACTAAGAAGATAACGGCCTGGACCGGACTGACGGTCAATACCATCAAAAAGCCAACGACACCACCAATATAAGCCCCCACCATCGGAATGATGTTGATAAAACCGACCATGATACCGATCATCACAGCATATGGCATACGTAATAAAAGCATTCCGACAGAACACAAAGTTGCCAGAATACAGGCCTCGATAAACTGTCCTCCTATAAAGGAATGGAAGGTCTGGTTGACCGTATCCAGACAGGAATCCAAGATTTCTTTATGCTTCGGTTTCATATAAAGCTTTGTCAGACGATGATACAACCGGAAAAACCGTTCTTTATCCAAAAGGAAATAGATTGCAAGAATCAGGATCAATACCCAGTTGATGACATTTCCGACAATGCCAAGAACAGCACCCAACACATTCGATACACCTTTGCTGCCTCCCAAAAGCCAGGAATAGATGGTTGCCGGTTCAATATTCGGCACTTCCATATTTTGAAAAAAGCCGGCAATTTGTGGATTGTTTTTGAATATGTCTTCTAAAAAAGTATTCATAGAAGCGATGGCTTCCGGAACCGATCGAGTAAAGACTTCGATGGCATTTTGCAAAGAAGGCAGGATCAGCTGAACCAACAAAACCAGAAACAGAACGATCAGCAATAAGGCCAGCAGCAAACTGATGACCCGTTTTCCCTTTTTCAAAGATTTTAAAGCTCTTTCTATGTGTGACATCAATATATTGATGATGTAGGCCAGACCGATGGCCATCATAACGGTATAGGAAGCATTCCAGACAGAGACAACGCCCTGAAAGATCGTTCCCAGGTTTAACAAACCGATAATAATCAAAGTCACCACAATAATATACTTCCATACAGGATCTTTTATTTTACTCATATTTGCAATATATCATTTAAAAAAAACAACTTCAATATGAAGTTATTTCTTTCGACTCCATTTGCAGTCCATTGTCAAGGCTTTGAACAGGGTCACAAAGAAGCCAGACAAGATCAGACCGCCAATAATATCTGTCAGCCAGTGCACACCGGAAAACAAACGTCCCAGTACGATCAATACCATCAATACCCGGCAGGTTTTCAACAAAGTATTCTTAAAAGAGCTCCTTTTTAACCGCCATTGAAATTCCTTATAGGCTGTACTCAACACGCAAACTGCCAGCATGGTATGACTGGATGGATAAGAAGCCTCCAGCCCTTCATCCAGGATGACCGGCCGATAGTTGATGACCACTTTATTAAAGAGTATATAACAAAGCAATACACCAATGTAGATGCCACCTAAGACAAGAATATCTTTATCGACTGCCAGTAAGCTCTTTCTCTGGATCAGCTGCAACAGACCAACGACTCCGAACAGGACAACTGGCAGCAAGGCAATGATCCCTAAAAATTCCGTAATAGTATACAACACCGGATGATAGCCGATCAACCGACTGAACAATCCGTTAACACCCGAGAATCCCACCCAGGAACCTTGCGGACCGATGGTTTTCACATCAATGGTACGGACCAAAATGGTATAGATCACAAAGCCTACTAAAAAAAACACCGGTACCCTATATTTTTTTAATAACTCCATACTTCCATCTCCTTAATTCTGATATTTTTATTTTACCTTACTTTGAAGAAAAAGGTATAAATCTTTTCATAAAAAAAACCTTTCTGTGTACAGAAAGGCTATGCATCCAGACCTTTTAAAATATCCAGGGAAGAGCTGGTTCCAATACGGCTTGCTCCAGCTTCGATCATGGCTTTGCAGGTCGGCCAGTCACGGATCCCGCCGCTGGCTTTGACAAGTACTGTCCCCTCCACGGTTTCTGCCATTAAACGAACATCTTCAACCGTTGCTCCTCCGGTACCAAATCCGGTGGACGTCTTAATAAAATCCGGTCTGACTTCCTTAGCTATCAAAGCACATTTTCGAATTTCCTGTTTCGTCAGATAACACGTTTCAAAAATGACCTTGATCGTTTTAGCAGAGGCATGGGCTACCTGGGTCAAGGTTGCCATCTCCTTTTGGATATAGTCCCAGTCATGCATTTTGACACGTCCTACATCCAATACATAGTCCACTTCGTCAGCGCCTTTGGCAATTGCGTCCATGACCTCGTATTTTTTAGCTTCCAGGCCACCCTGTCCCAATGGAAAGGCGACAACGGAGCATACCTTTACTTCTGTACCCTTCAATTGTTTTTTACAATAGGGTGTCCAGGCACTGCTGACTGCCACAGAGGCACAACGGATCTCACTGGCTTCTCTGCATAAGTTTTCTAGAATTTCTTCGGTGGCCATCGCTTTTAAATACGTATGGTCAAAATATTTTGCACATTGTTCTTTATTCATTTTTCTTCTCCTAACTGACTCATAATATACTCATAGACCTCAAGCGGCTTGGTAAACTGAGATATAATTTCGATGTTCTTCTTTTTTGAGAACAATTCCAGGATATCATTGAGTATCCGGATATGCTTGGTTTGATCCTCTGCACATAAAGAGATAATGATCTTCGCCTGCCTTCCATTCAGGAAAGAAATCGGCTGATTGCAAGCCGCTAAGGATACATCCAGATGTTTTACCCCGTTCTCACTGGCGGTGTGCGCCAGCACCAATCCTTCGGTTAAAAACATATACAGCCCATTGCTTCTTTGATCATATAAGATCGCATCGATATAATCCTGTGTAATCGAATCTGCCATAAGTAAAGGTTGACAAGTTTTAATGATGGCTTCATCCCAGGACAACCGCTCAGATACTGTTACGATATGATCCGGGCGAAGATAATAACGCAGTCCCATGCCGTAATTTTTTACCGGGGCTTTGTGGATCCGTGTACTGGCAAAATAATCCTGCAGCTCTGTATGGAAATCATCGATCCGCTCTGCAGGGATATAGCGCTGCGCAATCTTCGTGATTTCATCGATCTGCATACGGTCGTGTGGCTGTGTCTGCATACATTTGCGTAATATAGTGATCCGGTCCTGATCGGTCAAGATCGGATGAACCAGAATAAGATTCTTTTCCTCTTCCAAGAATACCGTAGATATAACAACATCGTATGTATGATCCTTTTGATACTGTCCCAAAGGAATATTGATAATTTCAGTCGCCTGAGGAACCAAGGTCGCCACTTCGGTCTTCAACATCTTTCCGGCACCAATCCCGTTCGGACAGATGATCAAAATCCGATACGGACGCTTTTCAATGTTATTCGGGGTAATAAAAGCACCAAAATGTAAGGTGAGATACCCAATTTCGGCATCCGATATCATAATACCGATGTCATTCTGAATGCATCGATAGGCATTTTTTGTCAGTTCAAATAATTCACTGTACTCATTTTTGATGTTCTCCAATAGGGGATTTCCCAACTGGATACCATACCGATATCGGTACATCGATGTCATAAAATGAGCGGTAATCGCATCGATCAGTTCATCAACATCGTCATAATATATACTGGAAAGCTGCTCAAATTCACGGACCAGCTTGGTCGCCAGCAAACGATGCTGCTTATCCTCTTTCATAACATGCACCGGTACTGCCTGCAGACGTGAGCCTAACAGATGCAGGCTGATGTAGATTTTCTCATCCGGTTCCATGGCCGGAAACGTAGTATCGACTAACGCATATTCCTGGGTTTCCACAATTTCCTGCTCATCCATGTCCGGAAAAGACAAAGTTTCTTTTCTCTGTCCGATCGTGGAGATAAAAGTAGCTAAGGTAGGCAGTGTACCACTGACATATTCAGCATGCAGAGCATGTTCCATTGTCTTTAATTCCTTCAGGATCGCATGGATCTCCTCTTTTTCCCGGTTGGTAAAGATGGAATGAGTATAGTAGGTCCATAATGCAGGAAAATATAAAAAGAAAACAGCTCGTTTACGAATGACATCCCCGGTAATTGTATACCCGGATTTAATGGAATACTTCAGGTTCAGATCATACCCCTGCAGGATCATCATAACATTCTTCAGATCATTGATAATGGTATTCCTACTGACGTCACAGATTTCCATGAAATCTTCAATATACAGCTCATGACGCCCAATAATGATGGAACAGATTTCAATATGATACCGCTCCTCCGGGGTAAACACCTGATACGGATCGATCCGTTCTGCCGAGATGTACTCCCGGACAACCTTACGGATAGATTCCTTCTGGTCTTCATTCAGACGAACCCCTTTTCCCCGCTTCTGCTCTAAAACAGGAATCTTTCGGCTGATCAGCCACTCATCGATCTTATTGATGTCATAATAGGCACTTCGCTTGGAAACACCCATCTGCAGAGCAATATCCTGTACTTTGATGTACCCATTGGCATACACGATTGAACGTAATATTTCCTGACAGCGCTTATCCAAAGTATACATGTTTATTCCTCCATCAATCGTTTGATCTTCTTATGGTAAGGGGTTCCCTTTAAGCTTTGTTTGGCACGATTCAAATATACTTTAGCATCTTTTTTATTTCCCTGATATATGTACTGTAAACCAATCAAGTATTGAAGATATCCTTTTTGTTGCGGTGAAGCCGGTTCTTCCAGCTTTTCTTTCAACCAGTCGATATCCTCACTTTTCGATTCCATCAAAACACGATACAGCATCGCATCGTATTGAATTTCCGCCGGATCTGCACAAAGTTTCAACTGTTCCAGCATGGTCTGTGCATATTCCTTTTCCTCTTTATTTAAAAAATAATGATACGCAGCATTGGCAACCGCATACCGTTCTTTTTTGGCCAGACGCCCTGTCAGCAGCTGTTGACACAAGCTGTAGACCTGTAGAGTATCATCCATCAACATCCGGATTTCCAGCTGTTGTGTTTTCTGTGCATACGAACCGAACAAGATCCTGTATATGCTGCTCTGTACCGTATGCTCCGCCTGGTCATACTGCTTAGCCTGCATTTGACGATTTAGTTTATTTGTCATAAAAGAACGAAGTATATATGGAAAAGCTGCCGCCCCGAGGGCTACCAGTAATAAAAATAATAACGCAACAGACATAAGCTATCTCCTCTCTTGTTCATCCTACCTATATAAATTATATGATTTCAAATACAAATCTCTTCACAAATCTACGCAATTATTTGTACCGTGAGGTATATCGTTCCAATCTTTCCATTATTTTTACCGATAAAGACAGATTCTTTCCTTAATTATTATATATATTCCCTATTTGCACAAAAACACATCTTGTTGCACAAAGATGGGAAAATCTTTGGCCTTGTATCCACCTCGTTTTTTTCCGATAATGCAAGTGTAAACAGGAGGACACAAAGATGATCGAACAGTTGTTGAAAGTTGAAAATTGTATCTTGAAAGACAGTGTAAAAGATTGGAAAGAGGCAATCCATGTTTCCCTGGAGCCGTTGGTTGCACAGGGATTCTGCACAGATGCTTATGAACAAGCCGTTCTGGAAAACACAGAAAAATTTGGCGCCTATTATGTGTTGACCGATGATATGGCTTTGATCCACGCATCCAGTGAAGCAGGAGTAAAAGAGACGCAGATGGCAGTCACTGTTTTAAAAGAAGGAATTCGCTTTACGGAAGATGGACCAACTGTTCGGATTCTGATTGCTTTATGTGCCAAGGACAGTACCTCTCACATGGAAGGTATTATGGCTGTTTCCGCCATCTTTGGTGACGACGGCAATGTTCAGCCTATCCTGGATGCAGAAAATGGTCAGGAAATATTTGATATTTTCGCCCAGGCTGCCCAGGAGTAGAAAAGGAGAGAAAAAGATATGTTAAATTTTATCATTAACATTTTATCAACCCCGGCTATGCTGGTTGGTATTCTTGCCTGCATTGGTTTATGTCTGCAGAAGAAACCAGTCGAAGAAATCGTAAAGGGTACGGTAAAATGTATCGTAGGATTCTTAGTATTGAGTGCAGGAGCTTCTTTCTTGCAATCCGGTTCCTTATTAGCATTCGGTGATGTATTCAACTATGCATTCAATATGCAGGGAGTTGTACCGAATAACGAAGCTATCGTATCCATGGCCCTGAATTCATTCGGTCAGGATACAGCGTATATCATGGCTTTGGGAATGATCCTGAATATCATCCTGGCTCGTTTCTCCCGTCTGAAATACATCTTCTTAACAGGTCATCACACATTATACATGTCTTGTATGATTGCTGTTATTTTGAGTATCGGCGGATTAAAAGGGTTCCCTCTGTGGATTGCCGGTGCATGTTTGTTAGCCTTCATCTCTGCAGCAAGCCCGGCTTACTGTGGCAAGACAATGGAAAAAGTTGTTGAAACAGATGAATTAGGTTTAGGTCACTTTGGTGGATTTGGATACTGGTTCTCTGCACAGTGTGCAAAACTGTTCAAAAACAGTGCAGATCAGTCAACAGAAGACATCAACTTCCCGCAGCGTTTAACCTTCCTGCGTGATACAACGGTATCTATCGGTATTACCATGGTAGTCTTCTTCTTAATTGTAACCGGTGTTGCGGTTGCCAAAGGTATCTTACAGGCAGACCCGGAAGAAATCGTTGCGACTTATACAAATTTAGGTGGATTATTGAACATCGGAGCAGAAACACCGACTCATTGGGCTGTATGGGCTATCACATGTGGTTTATCTTTCTCTGGTGGTGTATATATTATCTTAAGTGGTGTACGTCTGATCGTCAGTGAAATCGTTCCTGCATTCCGTGGTATTGCCGAAACATTAGTACCTGGAGCTATTCCGGCAATCGACTGTCCGGTTGTGTTCCCTTATGCACCGAACGCTGTACTGATCGGATTCCTGGTATCCTTCGTTGGTGGTATCGTCGGATTAGTCATCTTGTCTGTATGGAATAAATCCGTTGGACCAGTTGCTCTGATCCTTCCAGGTGTTGTTCCTCACTTCTTCTGTGGTGCAACAGCCGGTGTATTCGGAAATGCCGAAGGTGGTTTGAAGGGCTGTGTATTCGGATCCTTCATGCACGGTTTATTGATTACATTCTTGCCAGCCATCTGTATGCCTGTCATGGGTGCATTGAGCTTCTCTAACTGTACATTCTCTGATGCCGATTTCTCCTGGTTAGGAATCGTATTCGGAAACATTGCTCAGCATGTACAAGGATCAGCTCTGATGATCATCTGTGTCCTGGTATTCCTGGCACCTATCGTTTACAACTTTGTAGCACCTAAGAAGGCTGTCAAAGAGGCCGAATAAATTGCCCTATTAACAATCAAAAGAAAGGAAGGTAGGTACTATGGCTCAAATTAAATCTGTTATGTGTTGCTGTGGATCTGGACTGGGTAGTTCTATGATGGTTCAGATGAACATTGAAAAAGTGTTGAAGAACATGAAGATTACTGGTGTAAGTGCTGGTCATACTTCATTGTCTGAAATTTCCCCGGCTACGGCAGATCTGTTCGTTGTCGGAAAAGACATCGCTCCACAGTTGAAAAGCTATCCACGTGTTGTTGTTCTGAAAAAGATCATGTCTATGAAGGAACTGCAGGAAAAACTGGAAATTGCTTTCGCCAAAACAGAAGACTCTTTCTGGATCGAATAATACATGAAGCGGACAATTTGTCCGCTTTTTTTTTCATTGTTGAATATTAATAATTGAAAACCATGGTTTTCCTCTGTATATTAATCATAGTAAATGGGAGGTTTTCTTATGAATACGATCTGGATGATCCATTGTGCCTGTGGTGCCGGGCTGGCCACATCATTGATCATGCAGCTAAACGCTGAAAAAGCACTTCTTAAACTCAATCGAAACGACATCAAGGTAACCCACAGTGCAGCTGAATCCATCCGGGAAGAAGGCGCAGATATCTTCGTAGTAGGAAGAGATCTGGCTTATCGTTTTAAACACTTTCCCCGCGTCATTGTCATCAACCAAATTATGTCTTTTGATGAAATCTATGAGAAATTGAAAATTGCCCTGTCCCAAACATCGGATACGTTCTGGATCGAGGATAACCTATGACTCCGATACGAAGGATCGTTTGTTGTTGCTCCAATGGACTGGGAAGTTCCATGATGGTTCAAATGAGCATAGAGACTCTTCTGAAAGAGCATAATCTGACACATATCACCGTGATGCACTGTTCTCTTTCCACATTATTTCCTAACCCTTTTGACCTGGTCATTGTCGGGCAGGATCTGGAAGGACAAGTCAAAGAATACGACCGTTCTATTGTACTGCATAATTTGATAGACCGGCAGGAATTAAAGGAAAAGCTATCGAAGTATCTTCAGTTATAAGCCGGAGCAATCCGGTTTTTTAAATTTGTATTCTTTGACATGTTCTTCAATGCTTGCACAATCAATTGAAATATTATGGCCTCGTATTCTCAATGCTTTTTTTGGATAATAAGGTTGGAAAGAAAGAAGGTTCATCAATGGAGCAAACACAAAAAATGGAACTACAAGTATTAGCTGCGCGGATCCGCTATGATGTACTGGATATGTTGAAACACCGAGGCTACGGCCACTTAGGCGGGTCACTGTCTCTGGTTGAAACCATGGCTGTTCTGTATGGAAAACAAATGCATATTGATCCGAAGCATCCGGATATGGAAGATCGAGATATGCTTGTATTATCTAAAGGACATGCCGGACCGGTATGGTACAGTGCTTTAGCGGAAGCAGGTTATTTTGATAAAGAATGGTTATATACATTAAACGATGGCGGAACCAATCTGCCAAGTCATCCGGATCGTACAAAAACACCGGGTGTGGATATGACAACCGGTTCTCTAGGACAAGGTACAAGCAGTGCAGCCGGCATTGCTTTAGGACAGAAACTTCGCAAGGAAGACCGATATACCTATCTGATTGTCGGGGATGGAGAACTGAATGAAGGACAGTGTTGGGAGGCTTTTCAATTTATCGCAGCCCATCGTATCAACAACTGCATCGTACTGATCGATGAAAATAAACGGCAGCTGGATGGCTATACAAAAGACATCCTGGATCCTTTCAGCATCCCGGATAAAATGAAAGCTTTCGGTTTTCACACACAGGTTGTGAAAGGGGATGACATCCAGGCAATTGATGAGGCCATCGAATGCGCCAAATCCATCAAGGATCAGGCAGTATGTATCGTATTGGACACCATCAAAGGACAGGGTGTGCCTTACTTCGAACAAATGGTTTCCAATCACTCTGTGAAATTCAACAATGAAAAAACGATCCAGGCTGCTAATCAAGCTATGGAACAATTACAGGCATTCATTGCCGGAAAGGAGCAGTAAATGTTTACCGTCAGAGAAAATAGAAACGATCTGGGTAAAGACCTATGTGTCGTGGTCGCTGATTCCATCATTGATTCTATGAAAGAAAACGACAAGGTCATAGCTCTGGAGGCAGATCTCGGTGGCGCCAGCAAATCCACCCGGATCAAAGAAGCCTTTCCGGAACGATACGTACAATGTGGCATTGCCGAAGCCAACATGATGGGTATCGCAGCCGGATTATCTGTTAAAGGTTTTATTCCTTTTGTTCATACATTTGCTCCGTTTACGACCCGAAGAGCACTGGATCAGCTCTATTTATCCGGTGCCTACGCCAAGAATACGATCAATATCTACGGCTCGGATCCCGGATTTACCGTAGCCGCTAATGGAGGGACGCATACCTCCTTTGAAGATATGGCCATTTTAAGAGCCATTCCCGAAGTTACCATTGTGGATGCTGCCGATGATACCCAGCTGGAATGGATCGTAAAAACGTTTGCCACGATGGAAGGCATTCATTATTTCCGTGCCAACCGAAAACCGGTTCGCAACGTATACGAGAAAGGTTCCACCTTTACCTTTGGCAAAGGAAATATCCTGAAAAAAGGCGATGATGTATTGATCATTACATGTGGTCAACTTGTCAGTGATGCGCTCGATTGTCAGGAAACTTTAGCCAAAGAAGGAATTCATTGCGAGCTCATCGATATGTTTACGATCAAACCGCTGGATACGGCATTGATTCTATCCGAAATCGAAGGAAAGAAAGCCTTGGTAACCTTCGAAAACCATTCTGTCATCGGTGGTTTAGGCAGTGCCGTGGCCGAAGTCCTGAGTGATCATAACGTGCATATTCCAATGAAACGAATTGGAGTTCAAGATCGTTTTGGCCAGGTAGGTACTGCAGACTATCTGCAGAAGGCATTCGGCTTAACAGCCCAGGATTTGGCACAAGCCATTCGCTCTCTCCTTTAAAAACCCCAAAACCAGACTATGAAAGCGAGCAAAACAGAAAGGAATTGACATGAATCAAATACGGAAAATTATCTGCTGTTGTGGAAACGGACTCGGAAGTTCCATGATCGTGCAGATGAATGTAGAAAAACTCCTCAAACAAATGGGACTTCATAATATAGCGGTTCGGCACACTTCCATCTCCGAAGTCAACGCCTCGCAAGCCGACCTGTTTGTGGTAGGACTGGATATTGAGCCACAAATGAAAACATATCCTCGTGTCATCATATTAAAAGATCTGGTTAATTTGGAAGAATTAAAGGAAAAACTGCTTCTGGCTTTCTCTTATAAAGACAATACATTCCACATTAAATAAAAACTCTCTTCCGTAAAAGATACTTCCCCGTGAAGTATCTTTTACTTTAACAAAAAAAAGAGAGCTCGCTAGGAGCTCCGGAAAACATTCTACATATGATCAAGCCATGCAGTACATTTTTCTATTGTATTGTATGGCTTTATTTGACAGTATCCCTGTCATTTAGTGTAGGAAACCCAACGGACACGAATTCCATCCTCTTCCTGCACATCCAATACCGTTTCGGTATATTTCTCTTTGTCAAATGCTGGAAAATAGACATCGGCCTCGGCTGCCGCATCGATTTCCGTCAATAACAATTCATCGGCATAGGGAAGCAGCTGCGCATAAATTTGTGCACCGCCGATTCCGTAGACCGTTTCATCCTTATCCTGATACGCCTTTAAAAAATCCTCGATGGAGTGAAACAGTTCCACATCCTCATAATCCGGATTCCCCCGGGAAATGATGACATGATGGCGGTTGGGCAGTTTATGCGGAAGTGAATCAAAGGTCTTTCTTCCCATCACGACCGTATGGCCCGTCGTTGTCTGGCGGAAAAAACGCATATCCTTTTTAAAATGCCAGATCAGATCGTTGTCTTTACCCAATTCCCGGTTTTTTCCAATGGCTGCAATCAATACCAGTTTCATAGACACCTACTGCGCTAACGGGAAGCGTATTTTTCCCATGTGCTGATAGTTTTCCAATTTGATATCCTTAAGATCCGTACTGTTATCAAACGCATAAAAATCTTTAATGTCCGGATTGAGCCAAAGCTTTGGAGCTGGCAGATCTCCTTGAGTATGATAGCGTTCCAGCTGTTCTTTGATCCCATCGATCTGATTAACATAAATATGAGCATCCTTGATGGACCACGATAAGGTTCCCGGCTGCAGTCCGGTTACCTGAGCCAGCATCCGTAATAAGACAGCGTATTGGGTCACATTAAACGGAAGTCCCAATGGTACATCGCAGCTGCGCTGGTGCACCCACGCATTCAGCTTCCCTTCAGTAATATCCCATTCACTGCTCCATACACAGCTAGGCAAAACGGCTGTATCGAGATAATCATCCTGCCATAAGGACATCACCCGGCGGCGATCCTCCGGATGGTTCTGCAAGGAATCGATCAAGCGGTCAATCAGTTGAAAACGTCGGACGATATATCCATAGGCTGTACCGATGGTATGCGCATAGGCTGGATCAAAGTGCTTGAGAACCGCTCCGGTCTTTTCATCGCACCAGTCTCCGTTTTCATTGATTTCCCACAGATCCCAAATATGGACATTCCTTTCCTGCAGCCAGCGAATGTCATTGGATTGTGCCTGATAGATCCACAACATTTCCAGTACCGCCTGGCGGATAAACAACTGTTTTGTCGTCAGGATCGGAAATTCCTTCCCTACATCCAGATCAAAGGTGGCACTTGGGATCTTAACCGTATCCACTCCTGTCCGGTTATGTACCTGTACCCCGTGGGTCAATATATTTTCACATAATTCACAATAGATCTTATCCCATGTTGACATACTTATACCTCGTTAAAAAAATAATCTTCCAGAAAGTGTCCGACAGCACTTTCATCATTGGTCAATGCGGTCACATGATCGGCAGCCTGTTTGGTGATAGCCTTGCCGTTTTTCATGCAGACACCCACACCGGCCATTCCCAGCATTTCCCGGTCGTTTTCTGCGTCTCCAAAGGCCATAATATGATCGAGTGTCGTACCATAGTGCTTAGCCAGCCTGGCAAGTCCGAATCCCTTATTGGTTCGCGGATCCAGATATTCAAAATAATTTGGTCCGGTCGGATAACCGATCAGATTTTCATGATGGAATTCTTTAGCCCGCTGTTCTACGACAGGCATCATCTTTTCATCCTTGCACCAGATGACCACCTTATTAATATCCCTGTCGATCAGAAACGACTCTAGGTCGGTTTCCACTTCAAAGGCCCCATAAGAATCAGCTTCTTCCCTGGTTTCTCTGGTGATTTTATTCAAAAATTTCACAGGTCCGATCAAAACATAAAACTCAACTTCCAGATCCTCAAAAAAATGAATCACATCAATGGCATCATTTCCCGATACCAGATGATAATCCTCTTTTTCCTTGCTCCGCATATCATATAATGTGCCACCGTTCATTCCAACGATAAAGCTGACGCTGTCTAATATGCCCCAGTCTCTTAACATCGGACGTACAGTATCGATCGGACGGCCGGAACAAATACCGAAAAGGATCCCTTTTTCCTTTAACCGGGAGATCATCTGCCGGTTAAAAGGCGGGACTTCTTTTTCGGAATTCAGAAAGGTCCCATCCAGATCCGTGGCAACCAATGTAATCTCTTTACGTTCCATTCTATTTCATATCCTTTAAAAAGGCTTTATATCCACAATATGCCTCATAGACATCCGCCTTGCTGGCAAGCTCGAATGGCGCATGCATATTGTGCAAAGGTACACCACAATCAATGACATTCATACCGTAATTAGCAAGAATATAGGCAATGGTACCTCCGCCACCGGCATCAACTTTTCCCAGCTCTCCTGTCTGCCATATTACGTCATTGGCATCCATCACAGCGCGCAGTCTGGCCACATATTCCGCATTGGCATCGTTGCATCCGCTCTTTCCGCGGGCTCCGGTGTACTTATTGAATGCCAGCCCGTAACCAAAACGAGGCATATTGTTGTTGGGTGCCGATACATCAGCGTAATTCGGATCATGCGCTGCACAGACATCGCTAGACAACATGCTGGAATGTAAGAAAGAACGTTTACAGGCCAGCTCACTGTATTCTCCCATCGCGTTGATGACCTCAGCTACAAAGTTTTCAAAGAACCGCGACTGCATACCGGTCGCCCCCTGAGATCCAACCTCTTCTTTATCCACAAGCAGACAAACGGCACTCTTTTCCACATGGTCTAGTTCGAGCATTGCCTGTAAAGACGTATAGGCACAGACCTTGTCATCCTGCCCATAGCCCAGCACCAGCGAACGATCCAGTCCACAGTCTCTAGCCGGCCCAGCCGGTACGACCTCCAGCTCTGCACTGATGAAATCTTCTTCCTCAAATCCATATGTCTTCTTCAATATAGACAGGATATTGGCTTTGACAGCTTCTTTTTCTTCCTGTTCCAAAGGAATGGATCCGATGGTCACATTCAAGCTTTCGCCTTCAATAACCTCAGCCGCCTTTTTCTGCATACGGTCAGAGGATAAATGGATCAGCAGATCACTGATCACAAAAACAGGATCCTCCGGCTGATCGCCAATCTGGATATCGATGGTCGTACCATCCTTTAAACAGACAACACCATAGATTGCCAGAGGAACAGTGACCCATTGATATTTTTTGACACCACCATAATAATGCGTATCAAAAAAAGCAAGTTGTCCTTCTTCATATAGCGGATGCTGCTTCAAATCCAGACGCGGGGAATCAATATGGGCTCCCACAATGTTCATTCCCTTTTCCAAAGGAAGATCTCCAATATGCATCAAGGCAATGGATTTGTTCATCTGGTTCATATAAACTTTATCCTGTGCTTTCAGATGCATTCCCTTTTCAATGACTTCTTCAATATTGATATAGCCGGCTTCCTTGGCAAGAGCCTCGGCTTTTTTCATAAAGGTTCGTTCGGTTTTTGCCTGACTTAAAAAGTCAATGTAACCTTTATTGAAACCCATGACGGTTTTCATTTGTTCTTCGTTATATTTTTTCCATGCCAGTTTCATAATTTATTCTCCAGTCGCTGATATAAACGCTTTGATAATTCAATTTTGGAAGGATCCGAGTTCATCCATTGGATAGCTCCTCCTCTTTCATTCAACAGGTTTTTTTCCATCAGAATATCCTTCAGATGACGAGCTGTTCCTTCATTACCATCAATCAAAGATACCCTATCTGACAATTCTTTAACAAGGCTGTCTTTATAGTATACAAAATGAGTACAGCCCAGAACGATACTGTCCACCGGTCCGGATTGCCGGATATAATCCTGCAGGATCGTATGGATCTGATCCATCTGATCCAGTCGGTCTTCTTCCACAATTTCCACCAGTTTCGGACAAGGAACCTTGGTAATCGTATGTTCATCCTGATAACGGGCCATCAGCCTGGCAAATTTCTTTTCCTGTAAAGTCAGCTGCGTTGCCCATACCGCGATCCGCTGATGTTCTCCTTTTTCGCAAGCCGGTTTCAAGGCCGGTTCCATACCGATGATATCGATATCATATCTTTTTCTCAACAAAGGTACACAAGCGCTGGTTGCCGTATTGCACGCAATCACAATGCTCTTGACTCCTTTTTCTACCAGCCAGTCGCAAATGGCTATACTTCGCTCTGTTACTTCTTCCTTTGATTTTGTTCCATACGGGTTATATTTGGAATCCCCGATAAAAATCAGATCTTCGCCAGGCATCAACTGATGAATTTCATCCAGGACCGTCAATCCACCCATGCCGGAATCAAAGACTCCGATCGGACTTTGCGCATTCATACTGCATCCCTCCATGCGTTCCTCATTATATCATAAAACCCAAGGGGAAATGAACGAGAATACTCTATATAAAGAAAGGACCAGCCTTTCGACTGATCCTTGATATGTCCATTCAACTCTTGTTATTTTTTTGTGCTTGTGTCTTTTTTTATCTTCTATTTTGTACACGACACTTTTTTTCACCCTGTCTTTTACTTCGGATCGTTATCCTACCTCTTTTTACCGATTTTCCTGTCCCCCGACAGTCTTTCTTCTTCATCAGACTTTTCTATCTCTGATTACTAATCAGTCTACAGGATGTATTTCACACATTTCTGATGTTTCCTCTTTTTTCCGGTCTTTTTATTTGTATTATTTTATTGCTCCGGATATTTCTGATTCTCCATCTTTTCCTTTTTCTTCTTTTAGGCCTTCAAATGTAAGAATTCACTTATATCATCTGTCGGCCCTGTGTGACAAGAGTCTCCTGGATCTTAAACAGATTTCTTATCTGTTTTACCCTAATTTACTTGGTGACTTAATCATAGCACACTTATTTCAGATTTCAATTGCCCTGGAAAAATTGGTACTTTTTCTGGAAAAGTATTGATCATACCATGACATTCTAACCTTTTTAACCAAATAAGAAGGACCAATCTTTCGATTGGCCCCTTTATCTCCATTCAACTCTTGTTCCTGCAGGTGGTTTGCTTGCCACCTTTTACATCCTTTATATTTCTATTTACATCGGATCGCTTTCCGCTTTCCTTTACTGATTCCTCAGACTTTACTGCTTCTGGTTCATCAGCATTGGATCTGTATCTATATATTTTTACTCAGGATGTTTCTACCAATGTTCGATGTTTCTTTTCCTGTATCTTATTATACACAGTTTTGAAAAGTCACATCTTTACAACAATCGTCTTTTATTTTTTATTTTGGCTTTCATGTAAGTTTTCACTTTTTAAGCCTTCGGGAATCAAGAGTATCCTGGATTTCAAACAGACATTCATCTGTTCTACTCTCTTTTGGTACTTTCATAGTATCACGATTGTTATTTTTTTCAACATCAGTGGAAAGATTGGTCTAAAAACAGGATAAGTTTTAGCTTTTCTAAAATATTTATTTATCTTTGTGTAATCGGCTTTCGTTCCGGCTTTAGATTTCCCTGTTTTTGTGCACGATGATCCAGTTCTTTGGCAATATCCTCTAAGGTGATCCCTTTTTCCACCATCATAACGATGACATGATATGTCAGATCGCTGATTTCTCCAATCAGTTCTTCCTTGCTTTGGGATAAGGCAGCCACGACAACTTCCGTGCTCTCCTCGCCGACTTTTTTTAATATTTTTTCCAGGCCTTTTTCATAAAGATAGTTGGTATAGCTGCCACTCTGAGGATTCTCTTTCCGGTCCAAAGCCATCGCATATTCCCGTTCGAATGCGTTCATAGTATATCTTCTCCTTCCAGTGTTCGATAGAAACAACTGTACTTTCCAGTATGGCAGGCTGCCCCGTCCTGCTCTACTTTGATCAACAATGTATCCTGATCGCAGTCAATCAAAATTTCTTTGACATGCTGAAAATGACCGCTGGTTTCCCCTTTTTTCCATAATTCGTTTCGGCTGCGTGACCAATAGGTGGCCAAACCGCTGCGCAAGGTCTCCTGCAGGCTTTCCTCATTCATATAAGCCAACATCAAAACCTGCAAAGTATGTACATCCTGTACAATGCAGGGGATCAATCCGTTCCCTTTTTCAAAATCAACCTTGATCATAATCGCACCGGAATTCCTTTCTCTTTTAAATATTCTTTAACTTGTCCAACTGTCATTTCTCCATAGTGAAATAAACTGGCCGCTAAAGCTGCATCAGCTGCTTCCTGCTCAAATACATCATAAAAATGCTTTAGAGCTCCACAACCGCCGGAAGCGATCACCGGTACATTGACGCGATTGCGTACAGCTTTACAAAAGGCAAGATCATATCCTTGTTTACATCCATCGGTATCCATGCTGGTCAACAGGATTTCTCCGGCGCCAAGACCAACGCCTTTTTCTATCCATTCCAGCGCATCCAGACCCGTATCGATCCGTCCGCCATTGATTACGACATTCCAGCCCGTTCCATCCGGCCGCATCCGGCCGTCCACTGCCAACACCATGCACTGGTTGCCAAACTGTTTAGCCCCTTCCGCAATTAACTGTGGATTGCGCACAGCAGCACTGTTCAGACTGATCTTATCGGCACCGGCTCTTAAAATCCGTCGAATATCCTCAATTGTTCGTATGCCACCACCAACGGTAAACGGAATGTAGATTTCCTTGGCGACCTGCTCCACCACATGCACCATGGTATCCCGATGTTCATGCGTAGCCGTGATATCGAGGAAAACCAGTTCATCCGCGCCTTGTTCATAATACTGTCGGGCTAAAGTCACAGGATCTCCGACCTCTTTGATGCCGACAAAATTGATACCTTTTACAACTTTTCCGTCCCGGACATCCAGACATGGAATAATACGTTTTGTCAACATAGTCTACTCCTCTTGGCAAAGCGCAATGGCTTCTTTGAGATCCAAAGTATCCGCATAAATGGCTTTTCCTGTGATGGCTCCGTACAAGCCAAGCTGTTTTAAGGCTCGGATATGTTCCAGATCACGAATGCCCCCACTGGCTGTGATCTGCATCGATACGGCTTCTTTCAATGTTTTCAACATGGAAAGATTGGGGCCCTGCAGGGTTCCATCTTTACTGATATCAGTAAAAATGATCGTCTGTACGCCCATTTTCTCCAGCTCTCTGGCAAAATCCACATAATAAAGTTCGCTCGTTTCCAGCCAGCCGGAACCACAAACATACCCATCTTTACAGTCCAGACCGACCGCAATCTTTTCTTTGTATCGTTCGACGGCTTCCTTCAAAAGGTTTCTATCATGAATGGCAGCCGTTCCCAAAATGACACGTTGAACTCCACGGGATAGATAGTATTCAATATCTTCCATGGTCCGGATCCCACCGCCAACCTCCACGGGGACCTGCACGCTTCGTGCCACCTGGCAGATCAGCTCGGCGTTTTTTTTATGTCCGGCTTTGGCGCCGTCTAAGTCCACCATATGGATATATGAAGCCTGGCACGCCTCGAACATCCGGGCAATCTCCAGAACCGAAGAACCGACCACTTCCTTTTGGTTATAATCTCCCTGGTACAAGCGTACAGGCGCCTGATCGATAATATCAATGGCTGGTAAAATGATCATACAAACTCCTTTCCAAAATAACGAAGGATCTTTAATCCATCTTCTCCGCATTTTTCCGGATGAAACTGACATCCCAATACATTGTCATGACAGACAATACCTGGGATTTTTAATGGGCCATATATGGAATAACCCAGAAGATCTTCTTCCCGATAGTTCTGAGCATAATAGGAATGTACATAATACATATAGGCATGATCCGGCAACTGATCCAGCAACGGATGGTTTCCGTTCTTTACTAGTTCATTCCATCCTATATGCGGGATCCGGTAGCCTTCAGCCTCCATTTTACGAATATCTCCTTGTAAAAATCCGAATCCTTGATGAAATCCTTTTTCTTCACTGGTTTCAAATAATGCCTGCATTCCAAGGCAGATGCCCAATAAAGGTTTTTTCTTCTGGCGTACTTGTCGATCAACGGCTTCATACAAGCCGGAACGATGCAGATTTTCCATGCAGTCGCCAAAAGCGCCAACACCGGGAAGAACCAGTTTTTCATATTTATCAAGCTGTTTTGGATCGCTGACAAATTCATTGGCAAAGCCCAGGGCATCCAGTGCATTTTTAACACTATGCAGATTGCCCATGCCATAGTCAATAATACCGATCATCCCTCCAGAACTCCTTTAGAGCTTGGAATCTCCGTACCGGTAATTTCCACCGCCTGTTTCAAAGCTCGCCCTAATGCCTTGAAAATAGCTTCAACTTTGTGGTGGTCATTCGTTCCGTAGAAGACATTGACATGTAGAGTAATCCCTGCCTGTACCGCTAAAGCACGCAGGAACTCCTCGGTCATTTCCGTCGAATATGTACCGATGCTTTCTCGTTTCAGCTCACAATGGTATACCAGATAAGGGCGACCGCTGATATCCAGTGTCACATTACATAATGTTTCATCCATCGGTATCGTAAAGTTTCCGTAACGGTTGATACCTCTTTTGTCCCCCAGAGCTTCCTTGATGGCATTTCCCAGCAAGATCCCGATATCTTCAATCGTGTGATGATCGCAGACGTACAGATCTCCATCCGCTTTGATATCCAGGTCAAATTTAGAATGAAAAGCCAATAATGTCAGCATATGATCAAAAAAGCCGACACCTGTATCAATATGTGATGTTCCCTTTCCGTCCAGGTTCACACTCATTTTTATTTTCGTTTCGTTCGTGTTTCTTTCTTTTGTTATCTTACGCATGTTTCATCCTCTCCCGGGCATACATTTGTAATACCTGCAGAACCTTTTCATTTTCCTCGCGGTTCCCGATCGTGATACGGAAAAAATCACTGCCGGCATAATCGCGGATCACAATATTCGCTTTTTTAAAACATTCCATCAACAACGGTTTATCTTCACATTGTCCGTACAGGAAGTTGGCTTCACTTGGATAAAATGTCATGTATCTTAGCATGCATAGCTTATCAAACATCTCTTCACGATATTGAATAATGGACTGGATTTCCATCTGGAAATCTTCTGCATGTTCAATAACAATGGTCGCAATCCGCTGACTGACCGTACTTAACAGATAAGGAACCCGGATCTTACGGTATTCGGCCATCGCCTTTTCATTGCCGATCAAGAAGCCGACCCGTAGACCTGCCAGCCCATACGCCTTGGACAGCGTCCGGGTCACAAATAGATTCGGATACTTTTCAACATATGGTATCATCGTATGCGTACTGAATTCCATATAGGCCTCATCAATGACGACCGGACCATCAAAAGCTTTTACGATCTGTAGCACTTCTTCTTCCGTCAGACAGTGGCCTGTCGGATTGTTCGGATTGCTGAAGAGGATCAAGTCCGCCTTCTTCTCTTTTCCCTTTTCGATAAAATCCTGGATGTCAAAGCTTCCATCGACATGGGTCGGGTATTTTTCCACCTTTGCCTCATAACTGGAAGCATAATAATCATACATGGAGAAATCCGGGCTCAAGGTATATAGAGTTTTTCCTTTGGATAGAACCGTGCCGATCACCATTCCAAGCATTTGATCCGAGCCGTTGCCGGCAATCAACTGTTCCGGCTTGATGTGCATCCATTTGGCATACGCATCAAACAATGGCGCATAATCATCATCCGGATAGCGGTTAAAATCGATCTTCATGATTTCTTTCTGGATCTCCGTAAGAATCGAATACGGAAGATTCATAGAAAGCTCGTTGGCATTCAACAATATCCCTTCATGTACATGCTGGTCATAGGTTTCAATCTCTTTGGTCATGATCCATCCTCACTTTCACGGCATTGGCATGGGCACGCAGCTGCTCTTGCTCGGCCATGCTCATAATATGATGTCCATAGGCATCCAGTGCTTCCTTGGTATAGTGTAAGAAACAAGATTTTTTAATAAAGCTGTCGACTCCCAAAGCACTGGAGAAACGGGCTGTTCCACTGGTCGGCAGCACATGATTAGTACCACCGAAGTAATCTCCGATGCTCTCGCACGTATAGTAGCCCATAAAAACACTGCCGGCGTTGACGACCTGGCCTAAATATTTCATCGGATCGGCCACCATCAGCTCCAGATGCTCCGGTGCGATCGCATTCGCAATTTCGATACACTCTTCGATACTGTCACAGACAATGGACTTTCCGTAATTCTTCAAACTTTCCTCCACGATGGCCCGCTTTGGAAGAACGGCGGATTGTTTGGCCAGCTCTTGATTGGTTTTTTCTAGCACCTGACGACTGGTCGTCAGAAGAATGGCACTGGCCATCGGATCATGCTCGGCCTGGGATAATAAGTCCGCTGCCAGATAGACCGGATCGGCTTGCTGATCGGCAACCACCAGAATTTCACTTGGGCCGGCAATCATATCAATATCTACTTTGCCAAACACCAGCTTTTTGGCTGCGGCTACAAAGATATTACCTGGACCGACGATTTTATCCACCGCCGGGATGGTTTCGGTTCCATATGCCAGAGCTCCGATTGCCTGGGCTCCCCCAATCTTATATATGTCTGTTACATTGGCCAGACGGGCCGCAAACGCAATATTCGGATGGATCTTTCCCTGCTTATCCGGCGGAGTGACCATCACGATCCGTTTGACACCGGCTACATGGGCAGGAATGGCATTCATCAATACACTACTCGGATACTGTGCACGGCCTCCTGGTACATAGATCCCCACGCTTTCTAAAGGCAGCACACGCTGCCCAAGGTAAACACCCATCTCCTTTTGCAGAATATATGACTGTTGCCGCTGGGCTTTATGGAAATAGACAAGGTTGGCTTTCGCCTTTTCCATAGCCTCACAGAATGCCGGATCGCATTGCGCTATGGCTTCATCGAGCTCCTGCTGCGATACTTTCCATGTTTCCATATCGATTCCGTCAAACTGTTTCGTATATTTCCGGCAGGCGGCATCCCCATGGGTACGGACATCCGTTAAGATCGTATTGGCTGTCTGCAGGATCTCATTGGATATTTCCTGTGTTCGGCTCATCAAGTATTCATAAAGTTGTTTTGAATTGTCCTTTTGGATCTCACTGAGCATGATTTACGACTCCTTCCAGGTCATCGATAAACTGCATGACTTCTTTTCTTTTTAATTTAAAGCTCGCTTTATTGACAATGACACGGGCACTGATCGGACAGACATCATCCAGAACAACCAATCCATTTTCCTTTAAAGTGGTTCCTGTTTCCATAATGTCGACAATGCCATCACACAAGCCCAGGATCGGCGATAATTCCACCGAGCCATCTATTTTTATTATTTCCACGTCCATGCTCTTGTCATTGAAATAACGACGGGCCACATTTGGATACTTAGTACCGATGGTGATATGACCAACCTTGTTCATCAGATCGATTTCCGGTAAACTGGCAACGATAAACTTACAGACACCGATCTTCAGATCCAACATCTCATAATAATCCTTGCCACCTTCCAATAAAGTATCTTTGCCGACCACGCCGATATCGGCCACACCGTGCTCTACATATGTAATGCAGTCATTGGCTTTGACCAGAAAATATTCTATATCCTTCTTTGTATCCGGAAAGACCAGGGCTCTTCCTTTATTTCTCAATTTTTCAATGCCATAACCACATGTTTCTAACATATTAACGGTACTTTTTTCCAGACGACCTTTGGTCAACGCAACAGATAAACTCATAGAAACACCTCCACTTCCGGTTTTTCCCATGGCTGCAAAATGACGTTTCCTTGTTTACGAAGGTCCTTTGCCCTCTGTAAGGCCTCTACTTCTTTGCCAGCCGGATAACAGATTCGGATCTTCTTTTCAGCCGGCGCATGGATCACATCTATCAAATAATCCACCTTGACACTGAAGCCACAAGCTGGTAGGTCCCGTCCAAAGGTTTCCAGCAGATGGTCATAACGGCCTCCACTGAGAACACTGTGTCCGCATCCGGCCACAAAGCCCTCAAAGATGATGCCGGTATAATAGTTCAGGTGGGGAACCTTTCCCAGATCAAATGTGATATGTTTTTCATACCCTAACCGGCAAAGCTGGTTGTACAGCTGCTGCAGTTTTTCCACAACTTTTTTTAACGGTTCGGTAAAGCTCAGCTCCTTGGCCTTCTGCAAACAGGAGGCATCGCCGCCCAGTAACGGCAGTGCCTGAAAGAAGGCGCGCTGGGATGGTTCCAACGCCAATGGTTCCAGGTATTCCCGCAGCTCCACCATGCTTTTTCGGTCGATCAAGTCGGCCAAAACCAGTTGTTGGGAAGCATCCAAACAAACATGCTCGCAAGCTTTCTTAAAGAAGTCGCTGTTTCCGATCTCCAGTTGATAATCCTGTATACCGAAGGTTTCCATTGTATCCAGAGCCAGGCTCAGCACTTCCAGATCGCTTGTATCATCCAGACCGATCAGTTCCACACCGCAGTCGGTGACTTCTCCGCGTTTGCCGGCAAACATCTGCCTTACCTTATATACATTGGAACAATACCGGAAACGGAATGGCGGTTCGCTGTTGGAAAACTTAGAGGCACATACTCTGGCTATCGGCACGGTCATATCCATACGCAAAGCCAGGATCTGTCCGTCCTGATCAAAGAATTGGTACATGTCCTGTTCATTGATCTCATTAAACGCATTCTGATAGGTCGAATAGAATTCA
This sequence comes from Faecalitalea sp. UBA4312, assembly GCA_002394635.1. GTDB lineage: Bacteria > Bacillota_I > Bacilli_A > Erysipelotrichales > Erysipelotrichaceae > UBA4312. Next base: position 1,482 of record DGUK01000087.1, on the reverse strand, counting down.
ATAGAAGGCGTTATGATTTCCGAATAGCCATAAGAGGCAAACACCTTTTCAATGTTTGCCTGGAGCATACGTTTGGTCCGACACTCCTCTAGAATGGTGTCCTTCATTCCTAACGGGATCTGAATCTGTTTCATATTTTCTTTCTCCTTATTATACAAAAAAACGCCCTTTATAAGGACGTTATACACGTGGTTCCACCTTATTTCATCATTGCCTCACGACAATGACCTCATCAAGTGCTGACACACTCGGGTCCGGTAACGGGGACTGCCGATATACACTACTGTTTTTCGCATATATAACTCCAGGATGTGTTCCCATGGGACTGCTCTTTCTTTTCACCGGCCAGAAAGTCTCTGAAAACAATGATCCAAGGTACTGTTTCCCTTCAATGTTTGTACATTTAATATAGCGATTTCCCATAAAATTGTCAACCGAAAAGGGTTTCATCCTTATCGTAATGAAAGTTTCAAGAATCTTTGATAAAATTTTCAAAAAATACAATTATCTGCTATAATGATTTTAAATTATTTGTAAAGAGAGAGAGGTTTTTTTTATGTATGCTACTTTTTGGGCACTGATTCCACCAATCGTTGCCATCGTACTAGCCTTGATTACCAAAGAAGTATATAGTTCCTTGTTTATAGGAATTATTGTCGGTGGTCTGTTTTATTCAAATTTCAGCTTTGTCGGAACATTGACACACATTTTCAATGATGGACTGATTGCACAGTTATCCGATGCCTATAATGTAGGTATCCTGATCTTCCTGGTCTTCTTAGGTATCATTGTGGCTTTGATGAATAAAGCCGGTGGTTCGGCCGCCTTCGGACGCTGGGCCAGCGAACACGTAAAAAGCCGTGTCGCCGCACAGCTGGCCACCATCTTGCTTGGATGCCTGATCTTCATCGATGACTATTTCAACTGCCTGACAGTAGGTTCCGTTATGCGACCGGTCACGGACCGCCAGAACATTTCCCGCGCGAAGCTGGCCTATCTGATCGACGCGACGGCAGCACCTGTCTGCATCATTGCCCCGATTTCATCCTGGGCAGCAGCCGTCAGCGGATTTGCTCCGGAAGGAACCAACGGTCTGATGTTATTCATCCGGGCCATTCCATATAACTACTACGCGCTATTGACGATCGTCATGATGATCAGCATCGTCATTCTGAAAATCGATTATGGTCCGATGGCCAAACATGAAGAAAACGCTCTGAATGGAGATATCTTTACCGTAGAACGTATGACCGATGCCGATGATACACAAGTCAAAGGAAAAGGAAATGTCATCGATCTGGTTCTTCCGATCCTGGCTCTGGTCATCGCGTGTGTCATTGGTATGATCTATACCGGTGGCTTCTTTGACGGTGAATCTTTCGTAAACTCCTTTGCCAACAGCGATGCATCCGTTGGTCTGGTGTTAGGTTCTTTTATGGCTCTGGTCATCACATTGGTTTTCTATCTGGTACGTCGGATCCT
>DGUK01000067.1 GCA_002394635.1 Faecalitalea sp. UBA4312 | reverse complement strand
GCTGTGAGATCGTTATGTCGGCATCCTGTCATTTTATGGTCCGGTATGCTGATCTGATTGATTCGATGATCGACGATGTTCCGGAGCAATACAGTCGTTCTTTGCGGGACGTAGCGGTTATTTGCCGAAACCTGGCTGAACGGCCCGCACAGAGCTTTCATGAAGCGGTGCAGTCCATCTGGTTTTTGTTTGTGATCCTGCAAATGGAATCCAATGCATCCAGCTTTTCACCGGGACGCATGGACCGATATCTGTATCCATATTATGAAAAAGATATCGAAAGTGGCCGGATGACGAAGGACAAGGCTTTGGAGATCCTAGAATGTTTATGGTTGAAATTTAATCAGATCGTTTATATGCGCAATCAGAACAGCGCAAAATACTTTGCGGGTTTCCCGATCGGATTCAACATTGCGGTTGGCGGAGTGGATGAAAACGGAAAAGATACATACAATGACTTATCGATGCTGTTGCTGCAGGCACAATACGATATCGGTCTCCCACAGCCAAATCTAAGCGTTCGTCTGAACAAGAATTCCAGCCATGAACTGATGCAGCAGGCAATCAAGGTTGTGGCTAAAGGCAGTGGCATGCCACAGTTCTTTAACGATGAAGCCATCATGGAAACGATGATCAAAGATCTGCACATTGAAAGAAAAGATGCATACGATTATGCCATCGTCGGCTGTGTGGAGCTGACAACCCAGGGAGATAACCTGGGCTGGTCGGATGCTGCGATGTTCAACTTGAACAAAACCCTGGAATTAACGCTGAACCATGGAACCTGTCTGCTGACACAACAGAAGATCGGATTGGATCTAGGAGGTCTGGATACATATAAATCCTTTGCAGAATTGGAAAAGGCTTTCCGTATACAAGTAGATCATTTTATTGAAGAGATGATGAAAGCGGAAGTTGTGGTGGAGAAAGCCCATCAAGCGTATCTGCCGACAGCTTTCTTGTCCTGTGTTATCGACGATTGTATGGAAAAGGGGCTGGATGTGACTAAAGGAGGCGCACATTATAACCTATCGGGTATACAAATGATCCAGGTAGCCAATCTGGCAGATTCTTTGGCTGCCATCAAACAGCTGGTCTATGACGAGAAAGAAGTATCCGGTACACAGTTACTGGAAGCATTACGAGCCGATTTTAAAGGGTATGAAATTTTACAGACCATGTTGATCCATAAAGTGCCGAAATACGGAAATGATGTCCTGTGGGTCGATCAGCTAGGTTCCAAATGGGCCGGTTATTTCCGTGAGCGGATGAAGGAATATACAAATTATCGAGGTGGGCCATTCCATACAGGGATGTATACAGTCAGCGCTCATGTACCGATGGGAGAAAATGTCGGGGCCAGTCCGGATGGAAGGAACGCCGGCGATCCACTAGCGGATGGGGGTCTGTCCCCTGTCTACGGAAGAGATGTTACCGGACCGACGGCCGTTTTAAAATCGGTATCCCGGATGAAAGACTCTTATACAACCAATGGCGGACTGCTGAACATGAAGTTCTTACCATCGTTCTTCCAAACAGAAACCGGTCGGATGAAGTTTGAAAACTTCCTGCGTGCTTTTGTGGATCTGGAGGTCCCGCATATTCAGTTTAATGTCGTGAATCGAGAGGATCTTTTGGATGCCAAGATCCATCCGGAACGGCATCGCTCTCTGACGATTCGGGTGGCAGGCTATACAGCCTACTTTGTGGAGCTGGCTGAAAAGCTGCAGGATGAGATCATTGAGAGAACAGCGTATGAAGACATCTAAAGCACTGGTATTTGATATAAAGCGCTTTGCGGTACACGATGGGGCCGGCATTCGAACGACCGTCTTTTTCAAAGGGTGTCCACTTCGGTGCAAATGGTGTCAGAACCCTGAAGGTCTCACGATAAACCGACGGCCTTTGTACTTTAAAAGTAGCTGTATTCACTGTCGCCGTTGCGAGCAGGCGGCAAAAAAAGGACAGATCGTATATAAGGATGATCGTCCTTGGTTTAATTTGACCTTTGAAGATTTTGATTCTGTCATCAAAGCATGTCCATCCGGAGCCATTCGTTATGACAGCACCTGGTATGATGTGGACACGTTGGTGGATAAGATCAAAGAGGATATGGTTTTCTTCCGTCATGGAGGGGGCGTGACATTCTCCGGAGGCGAGCCCTTGATGCAGAAGGATTTCCTGGTGGAGATATTGAAACGATGCCAGAAGGAGGGAATCCATACAGCTATGGAAACAACGGTTTATGCTCCCTTGGATCTGGTGAAAAGGGTGATGGAAAATCTGGATCAAGTATATATAGATTGTAAGCTGTTTGATTCAAAACTTCATAAACAATCAACCGGGGTAGAGAATGAGCAAATCCTGAAAAATATTCACTGGGTCCTGCAGAGTAAGCACAAAGATAAAGTGATCATTCGAACCCCTTTGATTCCCGGATATACCGCAACAAAGGATAACCTTGCCAGTATTGCTGAATATATATCCGGTATATACCCAAAGGTAAGTTATGAATTGCTGAATTATAATCCGTTAGCTGAATCGAAATATGAATTGGTGGAGAAAGAATATCCTTTGGGAAAACAAAAGATGTTCACCAAAGAAGAAATGAACCACTTTTATAAGGTTGTGCAGACACATGGAATCGAACATTTGATCAAAGGATAAAGATAGACATACCCCGCTTGGACGGGGTATAATAACACAAGACGAGTTAGTCTACTCTAACACTTCAACAGGAGGTAACAATATGGATTTAAAATTTGGCGATATACAGGAAACGGCATTGATCCCACTGGCAATCAAAGCAAGTGAAACCAGTCGGCCGAATCCCCGAATTATCGATTTGAAAGCTAAGGAAATCATCGACACGCTTGGTGTGGATGTCAGCAAATATGACCCCTTCCTTTCCTATGAGGGTGTGGTAGCCAGAACGATCCTGTTTCGCAATCAACTGCGAGCTTTGATCCATGCATACCCGGAGGCTGTGTGCATCAATCTGGGCTGTGGGTTCGATGACAAGTTTTCACAAGTAGATAATGGCCGTATCCAATGGTTCGACGTGGATCTTCCAGATCAGATCGAGGTTCGTCGAAAGGTGTTTGTGGATAAAGACCGGTGCACCATGATGGAAGGAAATGCCCTGGATGGAAGCTGGACGTCCGCAATTCCTAAGGCAGATATGTATATTGTTGTGATGGAAGGGGTCCTGGAATATTTTTCGAAGGAGCAGGTACAGACATGTCTGCATATGTTGTGTGACTGTTTTCCTCGCGGTTATTTACTGGCTGAATTGCACTCACCGATTTTGGAAAAAAACAGTAAACACCATGATGCCGTGAAGCATACAAATGCGACCTTTGGCTGGGGAACGAAATCCGGAAAAGAGTATTTGGACTTAGAATCCAGGATAGAGCTTGTTTCAGAGACAAGTTACAATGAAGAAATGAAAAAGTATACCATCCGGGGGAAACTGTTTGCGATAATCGGAAAACATATGAATAACCGTTTAGCAGTATATAAATGGGGTTAAAAATGACCGATATGGGCAACCAGTTACTAAAATTTGTTAAGTAAGATATAATTAAATTAGATGCATGGAAAAAGGAGGTACCTGTGAACTGGAAATGGACCCGGGAACCGAAGATATATACAATCGATACCGATAAAATAACCATCACCACGGAACCGAACACGGATTTATGGCAGCGAACGTATTATCATTTTCGCAATGATAATGC
>DGUK01000016.1 GCA_002394635.1 Faecalitalea sp. UBA4312 | reverse complement strand
AAAGCCTGGATCACAGGTTTTATGTCAGCCTTGGAATCCCACATTTTCTTAACAAATGCTATGTAGTCTTCTCCCTTTAAGTTTCCATCCAGCCATTCCACATCTTCATAGTAAAAAACATCTTTTAAGCAGGATTCTACAGGCTTTCCGTCGAAAAGGATCTTTCCTTCTTTTGGGTCGATCAAATGGACCATCGTCCGAAATAACGTGGTTTTCCCACTGCCATTCTCTGAGACAATGCCATAGATCTTACCAAGCTGAAACGTATAGTGAATATTCCTGACGATCGGATGCCTGGTTTCAATTGTCAGATTCTGTAACTGGATCATTTGAATATCTCCTTATGAAAAAAGACAATTAGATAAGCCTTTGTTGTCCAATGAATTACAATTATTTCTAGTATATGAATATTCAAATCGTGTCAAAACCAAAGTACTTTTTTTAAAGATATCATAACGAACCCAAACTATATCACCTTAAAAAGACAGGTTCATACTCAAATAGAGTATTTTACCTGAAGTCATAAAAAAACAGCTGTTATCCTTGTTTCAGCTGTTTGTGTTCATTCTCCAGTTTTTTTAATACGTTTACAAGTTCCTCTTCCGTATATACCACGACATCTGCACAAGGGCCTTCCTGGTGATGGTGACGGTTCATATGGATCGTGTGCATTCCGGCTTGCTTGGCTCCCTGGATATCGTTGATATAATGATCTCCAATATAGATCCAGTCTTCCGGCTGCGTATGGAGCGAGTGCGCCATAATCTCAAAGGCTTCTTTATGCGGCTTATTCACACCGATCTGTTCACTGATAAAGACATGATCTTCCTTCACATAGTTGTACATGCCAAGTGTCCGTATCTTATCCTTTTGATGGGCTTCCTGTCCATTGGATAAAATACTGATTTCACTGTTCGTATTTTGAAAAAAAGTATGCAAGGCAGGCGCCATATGAATATGCTTCTGGTTCTGCCGATACAGATCCTGAAAATCAGCAGCTTCCAACAAACCAAAAGGAATGCCACACTCTTTACAAGCCATATAGATCCGGTAAATGCCCACATCGTCATTGGTGATAATATTCTTTTGTTCGTATTCAAATACTTTTTCCCCATTGTCCCTGTAGCAACGATAGAATGCATCCATATCTCCGTTATAATCCGGTATCATCGCAGCCAGCGCATCCAAAAAGGGTTGGCGGCAGTTATATAAGGTATCATCGCAGTCAAAACAAAATTTCATAATGAACTCCTTTTTATTTGTTTACTATACCACATTTCAAAAAGAATCTTTGGATTTGATAAAAAATGAATAGTTATGATTAATTTTGATTTATTTTGAATGATTATGTGTTATAGTGTAAGTAAAGAGAGGTGACCAGGATGAAACGAATTCGTATTGATGGAGCACAGAATGTAGAAGTCTCTGTAAAAATTCCGTGTGAAAAGAGTCCGTTAGAACAATTGGAGATCATGGAAGCTTATACCCAAGCCCATAAGGAAAGTGAAGGATCATCCAAAGCGCAACGGGAGATCCGTTGTCTGAAAACCATTTTTCCGGTTTTATTCCGTCATATAGAAGATGGGGATCTGATTGCTGGACGTCTGGATTTTTTGCCGATCGGATTTGGTTCCGTTACATCCATCGGTGGTGTAGGTCACTATTGTGTGTTCCACAAATTAAGAGCCTTTAAAGATACTTTGGAAACACCGGAGCAGAAAGCTCGTGTGGATATATTATATGACTATTGGATGGATCACGATGTCAAAGCTATCTATTGTCAAGATGTTTTAAATGAGGATACAACAGGTCGCTTTATCGATTGCACATATCCGTTTATGGCAACGGCCCGTTTAAGTGGTATGATGCTCGATTATAAGAAACTGGTCAATCTTGGCATTCCCGGTCTAATGCGCTTGATTGGCGCACAGCCACAGAATGATTTTATCCAAGCCTGTATGGAGGCCATGCATCTGTTTGTACAGGTCATTGATCGACAGATCGAATTGGTTGAGCAGGCTTACCAAGAGAGCGAAGATAGAAAAAGAAAAGAAGAATTGCAGCAGATGCGCTTTGATCTTCTCTTTATCAAAGATCATAAACCCGAAACCTTCCGACAGGCTTTACAGTTATTCTGGCTGTATGCCTTATGTGCCGGCTGTATCAATTACGGGCGCATGGACATCGTATTAGGCCCTTTCTTAAAACATGATATTGATACCGGGATCTTGGATGAAGAACAGGCCTATCGCATTGTAAAATCACTGTGGAAAATGATTGAAAATCGCAGAACGACCGTCAATGGACGGATCATCGTCGGTGGCCAGGGACGTGAGGATGTGGAAGCGTGTGATTTATTTACCCGTATTTGTCTACGTGTCTGTAAAGATACAAGATATGTTGAGCCTCAGTTTACCTTACGTTTTGATCAGAACACACCAGCGGATATTATGGACATGGCCTATGAATGCATTGCCAGTGGGGCCACCTATCCGACATTATACAACGATGATGTCAATGTACCTGCCGTGCAGTATGCGATGCGTGTTGACCGGAAAACGGCAGAGCAGTATGTCCCGTTTGGATGCGGTGAATTTGTGATCCAGGGGCAAAGTGTCGGAACCCCGAATACGCTGTTAAACCTGGTCAAGATCATGCAGTTAGCCCTCAATGAAGGGTATGATCCGATGGATCATGTTTACAGGGCGGGCCCTGTCAAAGTCAAACCGTTGTCTTCTTTTCAAGCCTTTGATGATTTTTATAACCAGTATAAAGAATTATTGAACTTCTATTTTGATCTGAGTGTTTACTGCCAGAGGCACAGCTATGAAGTTATGAATCAGGAGGTTTCCTTCCTGTTTACTTCGATCTTGATGGATGATTGTATCCACCGGCAAAAAGCACTTCTCGATGGGGGCGTACGGATCCTTGGGGGTACCAATGAAACGTATGGAAATATCAATGCCAGCGACGCATTGTATGCCATCAAGACCTTGGTATATGACCAGAAGAAGTATTCATTGAAACAATTGAATCAGGCCGCTTTAGCGGATTATCGAGGGTATGAGCAACTGCAGAAAGAAATCCTCGATTTGCCAAAATACGGTAATGATAACCCGGATGTGGATGAAATGGCCAATGATCTTTACGAATTTGTAGCCAAAGGCATTCGCCAGCGAGGGATCGATGAAGGCATGGGCTATTATCTGATCGTCATTTCCAATAACCAGACCAATACCGATTGGGGACATCAGACCGATGCTTCCCTGGACGGAAGAAACCGGGGTGTTTATATGAATCCGGCCAACAATCCACAGGGAGGTGCCGCCCGATCCGGACCGACAGCGGTATTGAACTCCTTATCCCTATTCAAAGCAAAATACCATGGGGGCAGTGTACAAAATATAAAGTTTACTCCTCGCATGATGCACCAGGATAAGGAAAAAGTGAAACTGTTATTTCAAACGTATTTTAAAAAAGGCGGTTGTCAGCTGATGGTGACAGTGGTCGATCACGGGGTTTTGGAAGATGCCCAGATCCATCCGGAAAAATACCCAGATCTGATTGTACGGGTTGCCGGCTACAGCGCAGTATTTGTGAATCTGACAAAAGATGTACAAGATGAATTATTGAGCAGGACTTTATATGATTAATGTATCGAATATTGAAAAATTTGCCACCCATGATGGACCAGGGATCCGTACCACCGTCTTTTTGAAAGGATGCCCCCTGCACTGTCCATGGTGTGCCAATCCGGAAACCTGGACAGTGTCTCCCGTATTGATGCACAACAGCGGAAAATGTATCCATTGCCAAACATGTGCGAAGATATGTCCTTATCAGGCCATTTCCTTTGTGCCATCCTTTCACTGGGATCCGGCCCTATGCCATCACTGCGGGCAATGTGTGGATCACTGTCTGCAAAACGCATTGACTCTCAATGGACAGCCGATGGAGATACGAGATATCGTTCAGGAAGTATTGAAGGACAAGGATTATTACGATATGAGCCATGGAGGTGTCACCGTTTCCGGAGGCGAACCTTTTGTACAGTTTGAAGGATTCCTGCAGTTGATCCAGGCTTTTAAGAAGGAAAACCTGCATGTCGCTGTGGAAACAACAGGCAGCTATCCGCTTGAATTATTGAAACAGGCAGAGCCGTATATCGACTTGTTTTTGTTTGATGTCAAACATACAGATGCAAAAAAACTGAAGGAAGTCACCGGGGGAAACTGGGAACAAATCATCATCAATTTGTCATATCTGGATCCAAAGAAGGTCATATCCAGGACACCGGTCATCCCCACCTTTAATGATGATCCGGAAACATTAAGATCCATATTGGAGCTGGATGCCCGTTTAGGCATTCAACAAGCCAATTTCCTTCCTTATCATTCCATGGGGAAAACGAAATGGGAACAGCTGCATAAAACCTATCTCTATGACTTCCCTATGATGGATCCGGCACAATTGACACCTTATATAGAATTAGGCAAACAATACCATGTAGAAGTGAAGATCGGAGGCTGAACATGTTATCGAAAGAAAGAAGTATCCGCATCATGGAACTGCTGCATCAACAGTCCTCGGTCACAATCAAGGACTTGATGCAGATGCTGCAGACATCTCGTTCCAGTGTTATGCGTGACCTGGATGAATTGGAAAAACAAGGACTGATCATTCGTGAAAGAGGTGGTGCTTCCTTAAAGGACCTGGGAAAGACACTGACTTCTTATCATGAAATCGCGACAGTGGATAAGGAATTTATCCACGCTGATGAAAAACGATGTATTTGTCAGAAAGCAGCACAGTCTATCCAGGACGGGGATTGTATTTATATTGATTCTGGTACAACGGCCGCCTTTCTGCTGGAATTCATTCAGAACAAACAAGTAACCATTGTTACCCCGAATACATATTTTGTACAGAAACTGCCAAATGATTTCACCGGGGATATCTTTTTACTGGGCGGCCAATTCAAAAAAGCGTACGATACATCCTTTGGTCCCTTGACCATGGAAATGATCGCACGGTTTCATTTCGATAAAGCTTTTTTGACAGCCAATGGACTGAACGCAAAAAATGGCGAAGTATATGTATTCGACATTTCCATCGGCGCTATGAAAAAAGCTGTAATGGAACGATGTTCTGACTGTTCCTTGTTAATGGATGCGTCCAAATTCAATCAACACGCTTTGTGTTGTTGGGCACACGCCGATGATTTTGTTCATGTATACATCGATCAATGGACCCTGTCCACTGATTTACCTGATAATTTTACTGTATGTCAATAGGAGGAAAAGAAAAATGAAGACAACAGATCCAAAGAAACATGCGCTTTTGGAAAGTATGAAAGGCGGCCTGATCGTATCCTGCCAGACGCAACCGGATGATCCAATCTACACAGAGACCATGCATGTAAAGATGGCACAGGCAGCTAAATGGGCCGGTGCTGTCGGTTTACGTGCCAATGACCCAAAACAAATCAAAGAAATCAAAGAAGCTGTAGACCTGCCGGTGATCGGACTATGGAAAGTATGGCATGATGATACCGATGTCTTTATCACTCCGACCATGAAGGAGGTTCGGGCTATCTGGGAAGCCGGTGCTGAAATCATTGCCTTAGATTGTACAGCTCAGATCACCCATGAAGGAACAAAGGCCTGGGATCTGTTAAAACAAGCGAAAAAAGAAATTCCGGAAGCTATTTTCTTTGCGGATGTATCCAATATTGAAGAAGCCAAACATGCTATTGAAAACGGGGCGGATATCGTGGCACCGACACTCTATGGGTATACCAAAGAAACCGCACATATCGAAGGCGCCGATTATCGTATGTTTGCCCAAATGTGCCGGGAATGTGGAAAGGATGCCTATGTTATGATGGAAGGCCATTTGTATACACCGGAAGATGCCATGAAATGTATCTTCTTAGGTGCTCATGCAGTGGTTGTCGGCAGTGCCATTACGCGGCCGCATCTGACAGCCAAGCGCTTCGTGGATCTATTAAGTGGTTACCAGGACAACTGGCGAGATGCAGAAAAAGCCAAACACTAAGCTTCCTTGATGGAAGCTTTTTTATTGACAAACCATGTATTTTTGATAATAATTGGATTACTATGTAAATAGAAAGAGATATACCTATATGACAAAAGAAGAATTAAATGCTTTGTCTGTCAGTGAATTACGACAGCTGGCTAAAGACAAAGAACTGAAAGGGTTCTCCACTCTGCGAAAACCTGAACTGATCCAATTGCTCGCATCCCAATTCTCCGCATCTGAAACAAAAGAAATCCCTGAAAAAGAACCACAAAAACAAGAAAATCTCGCAACCGGTATCCTGGAGGTACTGAATGATGGGTATGGCTTTTTACGTGGGGAGAATTATTTATCCGGTCCTAACGATGTATACGTGTCTCCATATCAAATAACACATTTTAAGTTAAAGACCGGGGATGTTTTAACCGGATTATATGGGAAAAGAAATCCATCCGACCGGTATGGTGCTCTTTTGCGTGTCCATAATATTAACGGGTGCACGATCGAACAAACCATTCGGCGGCCCAACTTTGAAAAGCTGACACCTGTTTTCCCAGATGAGAGAATTCACTTAAATACTGTTAATAAATTATCCATGCGTATGGTCGATCTGCTGTCTCCGATTGGCAAAGGACAACGTGGCATGATCGTATCCCCGCCTAAAGCCGGTAAAACCACTTTATTAAAGGATGTGGCCTTATCGGTACAAAGGACCAATCCAGAGATCCATATCATCATTCTTCTCATTGATGAGCGACCGGAAGAAGTTACCGATATGAAGGAAACCGTGCGTGGCAGAAATGTGGAAGTCATTCATTCCACCTTTGATGAGCTGCCGGAGCATCATATCCGGGTCAGTGAAATGGCCATCGAACGAGCTAAGCGTCTAGTGGAACATGGAAAAGATGTCATGATCCTTTTAGATAGCATAACTCGTTTAGCCAGAGCCTACAACCTGACTTGTGCACCGAGCGGCAAGACGCTCTCTGGAGGTCTGGATCCGGCTTCCTTACATATGCCGAAGAAGTTCTTCGGGGCAGCCAGAAATATCCGGGAAGGCGGCAGCCTGACCATTCTGGCTACTGCTTTGATCAATACCGGCAGCAAGATGGATGACGTTATTTATGAAGAGTTCAAAGGCACCGGCAATATGGAGCTCGTACTCAGCCGGAAGCTGCAGGAGCGCCGTGTCTTCCCGGCCATTGATATCGCCAAATCCGGTACAAGAAGAGACGACCTTCTTTTATCCAACGATGAAGCCAAAGCCGTCGATATTATACGAAAGGCTTTAAACAGCCAGCGGAATGAAGAAAGCACCGATAATCTCATTGCGTTATTTGATAAAACTGCTAACAACGGAGATTTGATCCAGCGGATACTTTATCAGAATACTATATAGGCCAGCTCTTATGAACTGGCCTTTTTTTCTTGTAACATTTTTATTAAATTCGGGATCGTCTTTTCAAAATCCACGCCATACCATGGTTTTTTTGGATTTTTCAGGGTGGTTTCAATGGTCAATGCAGTATAATCCGCCGCAACTTGAAAAGCATCCTGTAAGGACAAGCCTTGTACCAATGCCCCCACAGAAACGCTGGAAAATATATCTCCGGTTCCATGATAGGTAGCATCCACACGGCTGTTTTGATAATGGAATGTTTTTCCGGTTTCCGTATTGTATCCATAAACACCGGTCTTGCCTTCCTGCAAAGAGACACCCGTCAATACCACGATCCTGGCACCGAGCTTTGCCAACCCATGCAGCAATTCCAGAATATACGCTTCATCATAGACTTCCTTATACTCCATTCCCGTCATAAAACAAGCTTCTGTCAGGTTTGGTACAATGATATCTGCACACCCGCATAAGTCCGCATTGTAACGAACATAGGTTTCATCAAAAGCCGGATAAAGCTTTCCATGATCAGCCATAACCGGATCAATAAAGATCTGTGTATCCTCTTCTTTAAACATATTAAAAATCTGTTTTACGATTTCCATCTGCTCACTGCTGCCCAGATAGCCCGTGTAAATGGCATCAAAGGTCACCCCCTCCGATTTCCAATGTTCAGCGATTGGAAGCAGCTGATCCGTCATATCCTTACAAGTAAAGTTTTTAAACATTGTATGTGTAGATAACACCGCTGTAGGAAGGATCACAGTTTCCACTCCCATGGCAGAGATTACAGGTAAGGCGATCGTTAAAGAACACTTTCCCAGGCAGGAAATGTCCTGAATCGTTAAAATTCGCTTCATAATAACACCTCTGCTTTTATTATAATAAAATCTGGACATATAAAAATATCCAGTTTCATTATTTTTTATCATGCCAGTTTATTAAATGCTTATACAAAAGATTATAACTTTTCATAGTACAAAGTTCTTTTAAATGTTATATATAATACAGAACATTCCATAATAAAGACCAACCTTTCCATTGGCCTTGTATATGAAAAAATACCTGTTATGATGAGATTGTAAAAATCCAATAAAGCTCTGAACACACATGGCCGACAAGTGATATAGAAGGAAAAGGCTTCTGCACATGAAGGCCATAAGGAAGAAAAGAAACAAAAGTATGTTTGAAATCAATGCAGGAAAAACACAGAATAATAAAGATGTAGTTTTCAGAAAGCAAAGAGAATAAACAGAAATTGGGGAGTGTGAAACAAGACAAAAGGAAAGCACTCGAAAAAAATCAGAGGATCAAAAAAGTAAAGTGACGAACTTGAAAAGCCGGAAGATGAAGAAGTAAAGCAGAAATGCTCGAAAAAAAGTCAAAGGCAAAAAAAGTAAAGGGAAAGCTTGAAAGATCCGATGAGAAAGAAGTAAAGTAAAACCTTAATGTCATAAAAAGTGCATGAATAAAAATAAAATAAAACGATAAAGAAAAATGCACTGACAGAGTCAATTGGATTAATCAGGGGCTGACGAAAGTCGGCTCCTTTCTTGTATTCGTAGCTTTTTTCTCTATAATTAAACAAAAGGAGTTATTTTATGCATTATAAAAAATTCATTTCCATTTTATTGACCTTGTGTTTATGTTTGCAGCCTGTTGCTGTCTATGCTCACAATGAGACAGAAGACAGTCGTTATACAGCCACAGTACCGGATAAACAAGGGTATTATCCATTGTTTCTGGATACAGTCCGCTTAATGATCAAAAGCTATTATACGGTCGATACAGCAACAAAATATAAAAATGCTGAACAAACCAATCTTTATGTAGAATGTGTTCCCAAAGTAAAGAAAGAAGCTTTTCAGGTTCATTATTCTTTATATAACCTGGAAGACACATCCTTTGATCAACAGATCGAGATGGATCAAAAAAGAGCAAAGAAACTGGAAAAGGTTTTTGATGAAGACTTTCTAGATACATATACAGTTACAATAGAATCCCAGCCGGAAGCTGAAACGATCCAGGTAAATTCAAAGATCTTCACCTGCTTTACCACCACCTACAAAGCAGATTCCAAAGAAGTTTATCAATCTGTCTACTATCAAAAAACATCGTGTTATCTAGATCTGGATGCTTACAGTCTGGAAATCAACATCACCTATACAGGAGATCAAAAGCATCTGCCGGATACAAAAGATCTTATTGCGGTTCTTGGTGGTGTCCGTATTGTACAGTTAGCCTCTTAGTCTTACGGTATCCCCGCAGGATCATATGGAACGAGAGATAGAGTAGATAAATATTGATGATCGTGCCTGTTGTACCATTGATCCAGCGCATAGCGGCATTGTCCATATGCAGAATTTTGATCAATATGATCTGAAAGTTATATATAGCCAGTAAAGCGGCCGCCATGTTGATATTTTTGGATGCCGTCAAGATCGGGCTCTCCATCTTCCGGTAGTGAATGATATTATACAAAGCCAAATTGAAAATATAGATGGTAAATACAGCCGATGAAATGATCGACAGCTTTGTATATCCGAACAACGGGTTGGTTACAACCATATGTCCTGTCATCAATGAAATCGCAATATTCAAAAAGAAAAGAAATAAGCCTGTTACACAATAGGCTTTTAATTCGATTTTTCGGTTCCGGACATAGGAAGGCTGACGCACTGCCTTACGATAGCTATATACCAGATATGCCCGTATAAAGCTTAATAGAATGTAATAGACGGAAACCGAGGCATGCCATAAGGAATGCTGCGTTATGCCCATAAATAAGTTGAGCAGACCGTAAATCGAATGGATAACGACCTCAACAGATAAAATGAGTATATTCCGAAACGCCGGATCGGATAAGATCCGGTGTCCAAACGGATCCTGATCGATCTTATGCAGCAAAGGCAAATCCAGAGCGGTATCATACAATTCCGAAGCCCGTATAACACAAAGACCCATAGAAAAAAGAACGTACGCATACAGAATCAGATACGTCCACCGCCACGGTATCCGAAGGATGGAAACGATCACCACCATGATCAGCGAAACACATAGATTGATGATTGTTCCTTTCATTGATTCAGCATTCATACGTTCTTACATTCCTTCCATTAATCCAATGCTTCCAGATATACCGCAACCCCATCCTCTTCAATAGATAGGCAGATATCTTGTGCGCATTCTTTCAATGCATCCACCGCATTCCCCATCGCAATCGGATGTCCGACTACTTTGGCAACCGGAATATCGTTTTCTGCATCTCCAAAACTATAACTGTTTTCCACCGGAATTTCCAAAAGTTCCATCGTTTTTAATACACCATCCGCCTTGGTAATACCGCGATTAAAGAATTCAACATGGTGCGTCGGAGCATGGAGCTCATAAATAAAACGGTCTTCGTATTCCAAAATATAAGGGATCCATCGTTGGGAAGGAAGCCAAACCTCCATTTTGATTGTATGTTTCATTCTTTCTTCCAGATCATATTCGTGAATAATGCTTTGAGAAGGGATCCCACTATCGGCAAAATACTGGATCAGTTTTTTATTTTCTCTGTCAATCGCAGTATTTCTTTCTCCCTGTAGATCGCATTCCAGATTTTTTCTCTTCAGATGGAGATACAGCGATCTAACATCTTCTTCGGGAATATAATGACAGTACAGTACCTGGTCATGATACAACAAAAAAGACCCGTTGGCACATACATACCCGTCAAATCCCATCGATTGAATTTCCTGTGGTATAAATCCGAATGTACGTCCGGTGGCAATGAAACATAAATATCCCTTGTCTTGAGCAGATCGAACTGCTCTTTTTACACGGTCTGTCACATAGCCGACCTGTGAAGAGAACAAGGTGCCGTCAATATCAAAAAAGATGATCTTCTTTTTCATACTTACCTCACATTATCTATTTCATTCTACCTTGTTTCTTACAGAAAGAAAACCACAGATTGCTCTGTGGTTCTGCGTTATTTAATAAGAGTCCGGTCCGGTAACAGGTTCTGAATAAATGTCTTCTGTATATTCGTCGTCCGTTCCTTCCGTTTCATCGACCGGTGCCGATTCGTCTGTTCCCGTGGTCTCTTCGGTTTCTTCCTCAATCACCGATTCATCCTCATCTTCCGGTTCTGATTCTGGTGTTTCATCAATCAGATCTGCAGGCAAAGACTCGATTTGGATATCCGGTGTTCTTTGTTGTTTAAAGTCAAAGGATTCCCTGTCAAACACAAGCTCTTCAGCATCTTCACCAATACTGTCGGTCGAGAAGCAGATAATCACATCCTCGT
>DGUK01000032.1 GCA_002394635.1 Faecalitalea sp. UBA4312 | reverse complement strand
CACAGACCATCATAATGACACGGGTCGCCACGTTTTCCAGGTTTTCCATTACATTGGTTGTAACGGATGTAATCTGCCCCAGACTGTTTTTATTAAAATATCCCATCGGTAAGTAACGCATATGCTCCGCAATCTCGATGCGCTTTAGGGCACATGTGTCGTATCCCCCTTCGGTTTGCAGCATCATCGATCGTGATCGAACAAAACACAAGCCAAGGATACTGAATCCCATAATGCCAAAACTGGCACCGATGGTCTGCATTGTCACTTCTCCGAGCCCGCCCATGGATACCGGCAGCAAAGCCCGGATCATGATGGCAATAGCCGGGATCTTCATGGCTTCCAACAAAGACTGCAGGACCCCAAGCCAGATGGAGTGTACAAATTTTTTATGGTTTTCTTCGCCACAGAACGCAAAGAATTTTTGAATGATCCTAAGCATGGACAACACCTCCTTCATCGCGTACAGATTGGTGCGCCTCCCACATCGCGGCATATAAGCCACCCTGGCTGACCAGCTGTTCATGGGTGCCGCTCTGTTCGATCCGTCCATCATGAACGACATAAATCCGGTCGGCATCGGTGATGGTCGACAATCGATGGGCGATGACGATCAAGGTTTTTCCCTGCACCAGACGGGCAACGCTTTGTTGAATGACGGCTTCGTTTTCCGGGTCGGTATACGCTGTGGCTTCATCCAGAATTACGATCGGCGCATTTTTTAACATCGCCCGCGCAATCGCGATCCGCTGTCTCTGTCCGCCGGATAAATGCCCGCCGGCCGTGCCGACGATGGTCTGATAGCCGTTTTCCAGTTCCATGATAAAGTCATGACAACCGCTCTGTCTAGCTGCTTCCATAACTTGCTGGTCACTGGCTTCCAGGCATCCTAACCGGATGTTCTCCATCACTGTCATATTAAATAAGTAATTTTCCTGGGAAACAAAGGCCACCTTATCGGCATAGGCTTCCTGGGAAATATCGCGAATATCCGTACCTCCGATCGTAATGGATCCTTGATCCACATCCCATAAGGAAGCAATCAGGCGGGCAATGGTACTCTTTCCACTTCCCGAAGGCCCCACAAAGGCAATAAAGCTGCCTTCCGGAATCTGCAGATCGATTCCATGCAGCACTTCTTTTTCCTGGTAGGAAAAATGGACATCTTTCAAGACCAGATCGTTTTGAACCGGCGCGTTGGCGTGATTTGGTCTTTTCATTTCTTCGGCTTCCACAATATCACGGACTTGATCGATGATGGTGGTCATCGTCCGAATATCATCGGAGTAACTCATACAAGTGATCAACGGTGTAATCAATCCCACAGATAAAATGATGATCGTGACAAAGTCTTCCGCCCGCAACGATCCCGATCGCACCAACAGGCCTCCAATCGGCAGGATCCCCACCATGGTGGCCGGCATGATGACCATCGCAAAGGTCATCGGAACGATACTGGCCCGCATCCAATCAATAAAGCTGCTGGCAGCCGCATGCGCATCACGGACAAACCGGTCGTAGCTGCTCTTTGTTTTGCCGAATACCTTAATAACCTGGATCCCGTTAATATACTCAACCGCGGTGTCGTTTAACGCCTTAGTCGTTTCCAGTGTCTGCTGATAGAATCCCGAGCTTCCCAGCATCATCACCATATAGCTGGCAACGCCCAAAGGCAGCGTAATTAAAGCCGCCAGGCCCATCCGCCAGTCAATGGTAAAGATATACACCAGGATCAGCACCGGTATCAGAAGATTGGCCGTAAACTCCGGGACAATATGGGCCAGCGTGGTCTCCATACTGTCGATCCGTTCAATGAGGGTACTCTTTAAAGCCCCGCTGCTCTGTGTCAATACAGCGCCCAAAGGCATCCGTGTCAGCTGATCCAGTGCGCGTTTGCGGATCTCACCCAATACCGCAAAGGTGGCCCGATGCGATGTGCCTGTACTGAGCGCATGGCATAAGACCCGGCATCCCCACAACAACACCAGAAGCAGGCATCGTGTCCTATAGAAGGAAAAATCCTTGTTGGCGCCCATGAGGCCATGGACGATACCCGTCATCACAAAATAAGGTGCCACGGAGAAAGCCACCCCGATCACAGCCAATAGGACCGATAACACATATTGTTTCCGATGCTGCCCTGCTTGTCCAAGCAGCCATTTCAACGCGGGTTCTTTCTTTTCTTTTTCGTTCATAAATCTCCTTTCCATTCAGTGAACAAAATCAAACTTTGTTCACTTACCCCAAAACGCATGGAATGCCTGCCTTCCGAAGAAGCAGGCATTCTTTGTACTTACTATTCTTTTTTAAAATCCCATGATCTGTTTCCATCCGGGAATGAAAAACGCTTCCAGTGTATCCAGACATTGAAGCGCTTCCTCCAATGAATAATTGTGGATGACCGGTTCAAAAATCGTCGTAATATATCCGCTCAATAATAAGTGAAGCTGATGATCTGTCACTTCTCGGACAGGACGACCCTGGGCTTTTAAAGTATCGAAGGCTACTAACATATGTTGTTGATTGGAAGCCACTAAATCATGAAGAAAGTTCTCATACCGGGTTCCCTGCGCTCTTGTCAATAACAGGCGATATTCATCCATTCGCGGATAGATCAGATCCCGCATCATATCGACCCAGGTGGTTTTCCATAGATTCTCCGATTCCCTGGATAAAAACACATAGGATTCCATAATATGTTGTTCCATCCATTGATCCAGATCTTCTACAGCCGATGAAACGATCTGCTCAAAAAGGTCCTCCTTGTTCCGGCAGTGCCGATAAATACCGGCAGCTGTCAATCCGGCCCGAGAGCCAATCTGACGCATCGACGCTTTCTGATATCCACATTCCATGAATTCTTTATTCGCTGCTGCAACAATTCGTTCATAACTGGCAGTTTTATCTCTTGGCATCCTGTATCATCACTCCGTGTTAGTCTTAACTAATTCTATAATAACAGACTTCCCTTGTCAAGAATTCTGCCCGTTTTCCGGCGCCCTGGAACGATGGATGTCTTCCATCCGCTGGTTGATCTGCTCATAGATCCGGCTATCCTGGTGAGGAATACAATCCTGCAGCCAATACCACCAGAAACAGCCCCCAACATAGGAATCGGAAGGCATCTCCATCCCATAGTAATAGTCTATTTTCTTTATTTTTGTCCGGTCATCCGCTTGATTATCCGAATTACCACATTCCCCAAATCCGATTTTTGCCTTGGGAAACAACGCTTCCAGCTTCATGAAAACCGGCTCCCATGCCGGCATATATCCTTCATGGTCGTCTTCATAATAGCTGAGAAACGCGTAATCAATATTGTTCATCAGACGCTGGGGCATATATCTTTGTATCCATGTAAACAGATCCACATCCTCTTCCGGACCAGGATAGTAAAATGTCAACGCGGTGACCCCGCCGTTTTTGCGGATATATGCATTGGCTTGTTCCACCTTTTGAACGATCCGTTCATCGCTCTGCCCGATCCACTCGACCCCGTTGATCTCGTTGCCGATTTCCCAGATATCCGTATACGGCGCCAGATGGGTATAAGTTTGCCGGAAACGTTCGAGGTATTCCTCTTCATTTTTATACGCTTTCATCTCGTATGAATCCACCGGGCAAGCCATGATGTAAGCCACTTCATGGATTTCTTGAAACAATTCTTTGTACGCCGATGGTTCAACGTCCTGTGCCATCACGATCCGCACTGTCGGTTTGACCGGCATCGCCTGGATGGCATCTGTCAATGCCTTCGGATCGGCGGATACCTCCCAGCTGTCATCGATTGTGATCCCATAGATCCAGGGCTGGGAAAGGATCGGCTGTTGCGGAGTACATCCGACAAACAAAGATACGATGCCAAATACTATAAAAAAGAAAGTGTATATTTTTTTCATGGAGACCTCCATTTCTGCTTCCTTGTTGATCAAAAGCTATATGACCTCCATTATATACGAAAAACCATCGTTTCCGATTCAGAATTCACGGATTTGATTTTGGCTTTTTTCTGCTGACCAAATATCCAGCCTCATCCATCACGGTCTCATAACCGGCAGCGATAGGATTTTGATTGCCTACCACCAGATAGTCACAGCGATCGCTTTGCCCGCATGTTCCACACCGGATCAGTGTACCATGGATCTGTTCTATACCATAAAAATCCGAATTACATAACAATGGTAAGACGGAAAGGAGCTCATGTTTTTTGGCAAATTCAGCATTTGGGCATTGTGTAAAATGATAACGGGATGCCCGGTTCTTCTTATCATATGTTTCATTCACCGTTATAAAACCATCCGGTGCGCTGGCCGCCAGCTTCCGATCCCGCGATCCCGACCATTGAAATACCTTATCGATCAACCACATATCCAACGAGCGGTTAAGATCAAAGACCTTTCCCAGCTTTTGAAAAGGTTCCATCAAAAGACCATTCACAAACGCCTGAAGTTCCTCCACCGGTGGCTGGTCCGGTAAAGAAGGTACCAAGGAAAAAATCAACAATCCACCATAGATAGCCGAAGCGTGATTGTTTTTCTTTCCTCCATACTCCGGAAGATCGTTCCGATACGTGTTATACCGACTTTGGGTGCGCTCCCAGATGCGCTGTCCCTCAATGATCCCGTATCGTTCCTTCAGCCACTCTTTCACACGGACCGAATAAGAGAGTTCCGAGAGTTCTATATGCTTTCCTTTCATCGTTTCCTCACTTTCAGATTATAAGTTAGTCATAGTATATCATGGCCCTGTTCCTCCAGCCACCATGATAAAAAAGGCTTCGCAATCTTCTTGCGAAACCTTGTCGTATTATTCAGAACCCAGAGATGAAATCCATGCTTCAACTTCCTGTTTCACCGCATCCGGATCATTCTGGGCATCACTTCCCTGAATAGCTAATCCATCGCGCACTGTGCTATCCGGACAGGCTGAACGAAGCTTCTGATCAAATCCGGATAAACCGGAACCTTCGTGTGTTGAAAACGGAATCAATGTTTTATCCTTGAGTGCCTTCGCATTCTCTTCAAAGAATGTATACATGATCATCGGCCAATCGCCCCACCAGACCGGCGCTCCGATAAATATTGTATTATATTTTGACAGATCCGGTACAGTATTTTCATAGGCAGGACGAGCATTGTCCTCCTGTTCTTGTTTGGCGACATCGGTCAGTTCATCATATGTCATCGGATAATGATCGTCGGCCGGTAAGATCTCATATAATTCGGCATCCACGGTTTCTCCGATCGTTTCCGCGACAATGGCCGTATTTCCGTGATCGATCGTTCCGACTTTATATTGCTCACCCGTACGGGAAAAATAGATCACCAGCGTATCCTCGCTTTTCCAATCGATCTGTGTCTGTTCTTTGTTCTCTTTATTGTCTGTTTCCTTTGCTCCGCCAGAAGAACCGGAACAGGCCGTAATTCCAAATACCACAACCAAAGCGACAAAGAATTTACACAGTTTACGAATTTGTTTTTTCATTGGTTCCCCCTTTTCATGTGTTCAAAAAGTATATATATCCTTTTTATCGGTTTTCTGTTTTACGGTCGGCCATCAAGAAAGCCATAATGTGCATCGCTTGTTGAAATTGTCCTTTTTCGATCATGGCTTCGATCTGTTGATGTGAGATTGTCTGTACGCGCAGGAATTCCGTATCATCCAGCTGTTGCGATGAAACCTTATGACAGTTTTCCGCACGGAACACATAGGCATAATTATCCGCGATCGTCGCATTGGATGGTATTGTGATCAGATGGCTCCATTGCTCCGACTGATACCCGGTCTCCTCCAAAAGCTCCCGCTTTGCTGCCTGCAGCGCATCTTCCGCTACTTCCGGGTCTCCGTATTGCCAGCCATCCTTCCGTTCGATTCCTCCGGCCGGAAATTCGGTCGTGACTTGTCGAATTCCCTGCCGAAACTGGCGGACACAGAGATAATTCCCTTGGCTGTCCGTTGCAACGATGACGACGTAATCTCTGCGGCTGTATGTATAAAACGGTTCATAGACCCGTCCATCCGGAAACCGATAAGCCGATTTTCTGAAATCGATCCATTCATCCTGGACAATATGTTCCGTATGAATTTCCTTCCAGGCTAGTGATTCTTTCTTTGTATCCATTTCAAGGTGCCTCCCATTCGCATTTCAAAGATTCTATCATACCCCAAGAGTACCATGTTTACCGAAAAACAGAAAGCACTCGGTCAAGAGTGCTTTTTAAATCCTTACTTTGCCTCAAATGCCGGACGCCATGACGCAAAACCAGCCAGCTGCTCATCCGTGCGATGATAATAACGCTTGTCCTGATCCAGATTCGCAATTTCAGCCATCTCTTCATCAGTCAGCGTAAAATCCAGGATATCCAGATTGTCACGGATATGGTCTACATTTGTGCTGCCCGGAATGACCACAAATCCCATCTGTGTATGCCAACGCAGAATGATCTGTGCATTGCTCTTACCATACTTTTTACCCAGCTTGGTAAATACCGGTTCATTGATCAGAGAATGATCCCCATGACCCAGTGGATACCAGCTCATGATGTGAATATTGTACGGTTCCAACACCTTCCGCAGTTCTTTCTGTGTAAAATACGGATGCGCTTCCACCTGGATAAAATGAGGAACGATTTCCCATTGCTCTTTTAACTGTTCAATATACTCCCCTTCAAAGTTGGAAATACCAATGGCTTTGGCTTTTCCCTCCTTATAGGCTTTTTCCAGCTGTCGGTATCCAGCCATCCAGTTACCGGCCGGCTGATGGATGTAAAGAAGATCGACACTGTCCACACCCAGACGTTCCAGTGTTTCATCGACTGCGTTTTCATTCTCATATTCACTTGGCCAAAGCTTCGTGGAGATAAAGACATTCTCGCGCTTTACACCACTTGCCTTGATGCCTCTTCCGCAAGCCCGTTCATTGACATAGGCATTGGCTGTATCCACCAATGAATATCCCATTTTCAAAGCTTCCCGGACACAGTTTTCTGCCTGTGCCGGGCTTAACATAAACGTTCCGATTCCTACAACCGGACATCTCTGCCCGTTGTTCAGATTTACATATTCCATTTTGTTCCTCCTTAATACGTGGATGCTCTGGAGCTGGTCAGCTTCCAAGCTCCGTTCTCTTTTCTCAAGGTAAAATCCCCTTGCAGATGCCTGATGCATTCCCTGTCAAGTAGACAGAGAAAATAATTAAATCTCAATGTATAAGATAACCATCTGGTTCAATCGATTT
>DGUK01000056.1 GCA_002394635.1 Faecalitalea sp. UBA4312 | reverse complement strand
ACGGTAACGTATGAGATTGTTAATGCAGAAGTGCGCATCCGCTATTTTGCGACAACGGATGCGGATACCTTGATCAATGTAACCAACCATGCGTACTTTAATTTATCTGCCGGGAAGCAGAAAATATATGATCATCGTATTCGTATTGCAGCAGATCGGATTGCTTGTATTAGTGAGAACGGATTACCGGAGGGTGAATTTCTGGATGTGACAAATACACCGTTTGATTTTGTACAATTTCATACAATTGGAGAAAGGATCCATGATGATCATATTCAATTGAAAAGAGCCAACGGATATGATCACGGTTTTCTGTTAAATAAGAAAAAGGACCAGATTTATTTAGAGGATGATCTGAGCGGACGTCGGTTAGTCATTTCGACGGATATGCCGGTTGTACAGATGTATACCGCAAATTATTTAAACGGTACCATAGGTAAGGAAGGAAAAGTGTATGAAGACCGGGATGGGGTAGCTCTGGAAACACAGTTTTTATCTAACTCCATTCATTATGAAAAGGATTCACCGACAGTTTTAAGAAAAAATAAAACGTTTCATTCGCAAACCGTATTACGATTTGAAACATTTGAATGAAGGGAGTACAAATGCACGTATTTGGAGTAGATATTGGCGGAACCACTGTTAAAATCGGCCGTTTTACGGAAGATGGAAACATAAAAAACAAATGGGAAATTCCGACAAGAAAAGAAAATGACGGAGAATTGATCCTGCAGGATATTGCCGATTCCATTCACAGAGAAATGGGAATAAACGATATCGGTGCTTCGGAAGTTATTGGTATTGGTATTGGTGTACCTGGTCCGGTTTTAGAAAACGGTGTTGTGAACGGCTGTGTTAACTTAGGCTGGAAACAAAAGGATGTTACTACTGAGATGCAGGAATTGATGCATGGGATCCCGGCGTATGTAGGGAATGATGCCAATGTAGCTGCCCTTGGTGAATACTGGAAGGGTGGCGGTAAAGGTTTCAATAACGTGATCATGGTGACACTGGGAACCGGTGTTGGTGCCGGTATTATTTTGCAGGGCAAGATCTTGGCAGGGACCAATGGAGCTGGTGGTGAAATCGGTCATTTCCATGTGAACGATGAAGAAACTGAATTATGCGGCTGTGGAAAAGCAGGTTGTTTGGAGCAATATGCATCGGCAACCGGTGTTGTACGAATGGCGAATAAAGTATTGAATACTACCGATAAAAGCGTATTGAAGGACTTGAGCAATCTTTCATGTAAGGATGTGTTTGATGCAGCGAAGGAAGGCGACCCGGCTGCTGCTTCCGTTGTAGAGCAGTTAGGAAAAACGCTGGGTACGGCATTGGCACATGTCTCGGCAACGGTAGATCCGGAAGTATTTGTCATTGGCGGCGGGGTATCCAAAGCTGGCCAGATCGTTATTGACGTGGTGCAGAAATACTATAAGAAGTATGCATTCCACGCAACGGAAAACGCGGAATTTAAACTGGCTGTATTATCCAATGATGCCGGTATGTACGGCGCTGTAAAAATGGCTATCGATGGGAATGCAAAATAGATTGACTTGAATGGAGCTGAAAATAAACTGGAAAGTAAGCGGATGAAGCATATCCGCTTTATTTTCCAATGATACACACGAATGAGCATAGTTTTATAATTTTCGATTTTATTTTTTGTTAAAATCATGTATAATACCTTCTACAGGGAGATTTTGATATATGGCACGCAAAAAAAAGGATGGACGTAGAATTTCATATTATTTAGACAATGAAATTTATGAAAAATTAAGTGATTATGCCGAAGAGATGGGACAGACCCATACAATGGCCATCGAGAGAATATTGGAAGCCTTCTTTGAAGATGAGGATAATATTAAAAAGCCTATGAAAAGAAGGCATAAGAACGAAGATCAATAATGATCTTTTTTTTATGACGGCAGCTAACATCTATGATAAAATACGTGTGTTGACGAAAGGAAATGACTATGACTGAACCGGTAAGTAAGAATTTTATAGAAAGAATCATCGATGAAGATTTGGCGGAAGGAAAGTATACAAAAATTGCGACACGTTTTCCGCCGGAACCGAATGGATATCTTCATGTAGGGCATGCAAAATCCATTTTATTAAACTATGGATTGGCACAGGAGTATCATGGAGATTTTCATCTTCGATTTGACGATACAAATCCTGTGAAGGAAGATATGGAATTTGTAAAATCTATTGTATCCGATGTAGAGTGGCTGGGTGCTCATTATGTAGGTGAAGTAAAATTTGCCTCAAATTATTTCCCGCAAATGTATGAAGCGGCCGTAAAGCTGATCAAAAAGGGAAAAGCTTTCGTGTGCGATCTGAGTGCTGAGCAGATCCGTGAATATCGTGGTACATTGACAGAGCCTGGAAAGAATTCCCCATACAGAGATCGAAGTATAGAAGAAAACCTGGATTTATTTGAACGAATGAAAAACGGTGAATTTGAAGACGGCTCGAAAGTATTGCGAGCCAAGATCGACATGGCGAGTCCGAATATCAATATGCGAGATCCGGTAATCTACCGTGTAGCTCATATGACACATCATAATACCGGAGATACATGGTGTATCTATCCGATGTATGATTTTGCCCATCCGATCGAAGATGCAATCGAAGGAATTACACATTCTATCTGTACACTGGAATTTGAAGACCATCGTCCATTGTATGACTGGGTGGTACGGGAATTGGAATACGAAAACCCTCCAAAACAGATTGAATTTGCCAAAATGTATTTAACCAATGTAATTACCGGAAAACGTTATATTAAACGTTTGGTAGAGCAGAAAATCGTAGATGGATGGGATGATCCGCGTCTGGTTACGATTGCAGCGTTGCGCCGCCGTGGGTTTACACCAGAGTCTATTAAGAAGTTTATGGATCTGGCTGGTGTTTCCAAGAGCAATTCGTCTGTCGACTATGCGATGCTTGAATATTGTATTCGGGATGATCTGAAGCCGAAGGCACCGCGTTTGATGGCTGTTCTGGATCCAATCAAGCTAGTCATTGACAATTATCCGGAAGGGCAGGTCGAATATCTGGAAGCCACCAATAATGTGGAAAATCCAGAGCTAGGTGTTCGTCAGATTCCATTCAGCAAGGAACTGTGGATCGAGCGGGATGACTTCATGGAAGAACCGCCGAAAAAATACTTCCGTCTGTTTGTCGGCAATGAAGTTCGTCTGATGAATGCTTACTTCGTGAAATGCACCGGCTTTGAAAAGGATGAGCAGGGAAACGTAACAGTAGTACATTGTACTTATGACCCGGAAACCAAAAGCGGATCGGGCTTTACGGGTCGTAAAGTCAAGGGTACGATTCACTGGGTACCGGTTAACCAGTCTAAAAAGGTAACGGTGCGTTTATATGAAAACCTTGTGGATGAAGAAAAAGGTGTTTATAACGAGGATGGCTCGGTAAACCTGAATCCGAATTCACTGACTGTGATCGATACAGCCTATATTGAGCAGACGATCGATCAGTATCAGCCGGGAGATTCGTTCCAGTTTATTCGGAATGGGTACTTCTGTATCGATACCAAGGATTCAAAAGAAGGCCAGCCGGTATTTAACCGTATTACTTCCTTAAAGAGCTCCTTTAAATTACCAAAATAAGATAAAGTATGTGATAGCCTGTCATTGGATGACAGGTTATTTTTTTATGATAGGAACAATCGATGGGTTGCATCCGCTTTTAAGGGGGTTGATTTATTTTCATAGACTGTCATAATATAAATGTAAGTAATACTTAAATAAATGTTGTGACTACCTTATGTGTGTAATAAAGATATGTGTAAAGGAGGAAGTATCTATGAAACAACATATCCTAAAGAAATTGGTCTTTGTGTTGGTGATGGCTTCTCTGTGTTTTTCCTTTTCTATGTTTTCGTTAAAGGCCGCCGGTGAAATGACGATGGAAGAGGCAAAGGATAAAGTGTTGGATCTTGTCAACCTGAAATCAAAGGATGTCACCTTTACAAAAGAGAAAAAAGAAGTAGAAAATGGTGTAGAAATCTATGTCATTGAGTTTGTCAACAAAAAGAAGACAGGGGAATATGAATTTGAAATTGAAGTAGAAACCGGTGATGTTCTGGAAGCAAGTTATGAAAAGATAAGTTGGAAAAAACAAAAAAAGAGTCCGACGAAAGACGAATCGGTAAAAGCCAACCAGACAGAAACGGATACCGGCAGCATGTTAACCGATCAACAGGCGCTGGCCATCGCACTGCAGGATGCAGGGTATAATGCACAAGCTGTTCTTGTCAAGGAAATCCATCTTTTTACCGCAAATAACGGGCAGAAAATCTACGATATTGAGTTTGTTGTCGCAACAGACAATGTAGAGTATGAGTATTATGTGGATGCGCAAGAGGGAACCATACTGAGCAAAGAAATAGACAATGAAGAAAACGATATTACGGATGATATGTATGATGATCCGGATTTGGGAACCGATGATTAGAATATGGATCCATAAACAATGAAATAAAATAAAAAGCTCCCTTTATGAAAGACAGCGAATGCTAATCGCCGGCCATCAGAAAGGGAGCTTTGATATAGGCAGAGAAAGGGGTTATTGATCCCCGATTTCACCGTTGAGAATAGCTTGCACGTTTTGT
Source organism: Faecalitalea sp. UBA4312 (assembly GCA_002394635.1). Taxonomy (GTDB): domain Bacteria; phylum Bacillota_I; class Bacilli_A; order Erysipelotrichales; family Erysipelotrichaceae; genus UBA4312. The sequence continues at coordinate 1,420 of DGUK01000056.1, read as the reverse complement.
TTACGGACAATGATATGGGTTCCTGGCTGGTATTCATTATGGACGGCTTTCATTACCACCTTGGCAAAATCATCCGGTTCCAGCAGAGTATTCTGGTCTTCATCGGGAAACAGGCTTTTTCGCATTTTCGTCCGTGTTCTTGCCGGAGAGATGGTGACGATATTGATTCCGTCTTCCGCCCAGCACTTCATAGCCATGATAACGCCGGCTTTGGCGGCACAGTATCCACTCCATGTGGCGTGAGTTTCCACAGCAGCGGCACTGCCGACATTGACAATCTGCAGTTGTGGATTGTATTTCAATCCGATTTCTGTACAGTAGAAGACACCACCCAAATTGATTTCAATATGTTTGCGGGCGCTTTCAAGATCCGTTTGGCGAATGGATTTGGGAACGACGTACCCAGCGTTGTTGATCAGAATATCTGGGTTGAATTCCTTCATTACAGATTCGATCTGTTCCCAGTCCGTGACATCCATTTGTTGATGGCTGGTCGCCAGAACGGTATACCCTTCTTCTTCGAGTAATTTGACAATGGCCATCGCGATATCTCCATGACCACCGGTTATCAATACTTTTTTCTTCATCATTATCACCTACATCATTATACCATCAACCTTGGTTTCGTCACCTGTTTTCAAGACTGTTTCAATAAAAAAAAAGGGACAGGATGTCCCTTTATGGTTAAATGGCTGGGGTACTTGGATTCGAACCAAGGAAATGCCAGATTCAGAGTCTGGTGCCTTACCGCTTGGCTATACCCCAATGCGCTAATACATTGTACAATTTATTCTAAATATTTACAACTGTTTTTGTTGATTTTTTTATAAGATTATCATAGAACAAGTAAAATAATTGATTTTTTATCCTTATAGTATTGTTGAAAGAATGTTCGGGTTCATGTATCATATATTCGCGAAAGGATTGATATCATGAACAAAACGAGAACAAGATTTGCGCCGAGTCCGACAGGCTATATGCACATTGGAAATCTGAGAACGGCGTTATTTGAATATTTGATTGCCAAGCACGATGGAGGTGACTTCCTGCTGCGTATTGAAGATACAGACCAGCAAAGACAAGTGGAAGGAGCTGTGGATATCATCTACGATACTATGAAGATGTGCGGTCTGCAATGGGATGAAGGACCGGATATTGGCGGTGATTTCGGACCCTATATTCAAAGCGAACGATTGCCGATGTATAAGGGGTATGCGGAAAAGCTGATCCAGCTTAAAGGCGCCCATTATTGTTTCTGTAAAGAAGAAGACATTGAAGCGATGCGGAAAGAGCAGGGGGAAACGTTCCTGTTCGAAGACCCTTGTAAAAAGCTTAGTGAACAGGAAATACAGGAAAAACTGTCTTCCGGTCAGGAATACGTCATTCGTCAGACCATCGATCAAGTGGAAACGACCGCATT
>DGUK01000012.1 GCA_002394635.1 Faecalitalea sp. UBA4312 | reverse complement strand
TGGATCCTCTACCGGTGCAACGATCGGAGCTCCAACATCCTCTTTCTCTTCTTTATTCTCTTTTTCTTCTTTGTTCGGAGTCTCTGTATTTGTATCGGTATTCTGATCATCACCTGTTGAAGGATCTACCGGATCTGTATCATCCGTGTTCGGATTGTCTGTGTTCTGGCCATCGTTATTCTGGTCATCCTTATTCTGGTTATCCGTGTTCGGATCCTCTGTATTCTGATTATCTGTGTTTTCGTCGTCCTTTTTCTCTTCTTCTTTATTTTCTTCTTTCTTCTCTTCTTCGTCTATCTTCTTCTCTTCTTCTTTTGTGTCTTGGTCGTCTGTCTTCTTTTCTTCTTCCTTCTTTTCTTCCTTATCTTCTTTTTTCTGTTCTGCAGCTGCAGGAACATATTGACACTCGACAGAAATTGTATATTCCTGACCATCCACAGTAACCTTTGTAGAAGCTGTCACAACTTGTGTTTCATCTTGCTCGGCTGCTTTGATTTCTTTCGGTGCTGCACATGTAATGCCCATTGCTGCAGCGACCAATAAAGACATCAGGATCTTCTTGGCTTTTTTGCGGGATAATCCTAAAGCTACACCGGCAATAATAACAGCTCCGGCGCCCAATCCAATATACAGACCGGTATTGGAATCTGATGTATCAGCTCCGGTATTGACTGGCGTATTGAAGATAGCCAATGTATAGCTTGCTGTAGCACTCTTATACTTTTCATCACTAGCCTTGTATGCGGTGATGGTTACCTTACCGGTATGTTTGATATCAACTTCCCCTGTATCCGGATTAACAAAAGCGACATACGGGTTCGATGAATAATATGTAATCTTTCCGGATCCTTCTCCCTTTTTGGTCAATGGATTCACAAAGTTTTTATCATCTTTCCATTTTGCGATATAATCTTTCTCAAATTTCAAGGTTTGTGATTTCTTTTCGGTTTTTTCCTTATAAACATCCAGGATAAAAGACGTTGAATATTCATAATATTCATCGCTTTCCGGAATCGTTGCGGTAATTATAACGCCTTCTCCAGGACCTACCAGAGTAACCGTGCCATCAGAAGCAACTGTGGCAACCTTCGTGTTGCTGGAAGTATATGTCACTTTTCCACTATAGTTCAAAGAATTCTTGAATGTCGCTGAAGACAGCTTTTTCACTATATGTGATTTCTTGAACACAATGCCTTCTCTTTGCTTCTTTTCCTTGCTCTTCATCTGAAAACTGGATGTAACCTTATCTCCTGCAGCAACAGTGTCAAAGGAATCTACTTTTGCTTCGCTCGTATTTTCCAGACCCTTGACTTTTGATAAAGAGATCTGTACATCATCCATATCGGTTGTGGTTTTATTTTCCATCTGTACAGTTACATTGATTGGCTCCCTCAATTCGTAACTTGACTTATTTGTTTTGACTGTCAGTTTCGGACTTCCTCCATCCGCAGATAGAGACATTTGCGGTGCAAACAATAACGCACACATGAAAAAACTCAATAAAAATACCCCTAACTTTTTCATATATATTCTCCTCTATTGTATAGCTTGTATATTCATTATGTCATTTTATAAACAATTAATCAAATAGAACCGTTCCATTTATGTGCCTTTTTGTGTATGATTACACAAAAAGAAAAACGGAAATCTCTTCCGTTTACCTATTCTTCGTTTTTAAAGCCTCCCTTTAGAGCATAATATTCTTCCAGGCACAATTGATCCTTATAGATTTCTGTAGCCGTTTCTTTTCCTACATACCGTAAATGCCAGCTCTCCGGTGCAATCAATGTATATTTCTGTTTATCATCCGGATATCGCAGGATAAAACCATATTCATGCAGTTGCTCCAGAAACCACGAATAATTTGGATTCTTTCGTACTGCATCCAGGTCACTGGTGTCATTATCCAAGCGGATATCTACGGCCAGCCCCGTCTGGTGTTCGCTGCTACCTGCCCGGGTCCAATAGGAATCGGCATAATCCACTCCCCGGCTGTTTTTTCCGTTTTCAAATAATATTTTCTGGTCATCATAGGAACGATACGTTGAACAAGCATTCAGGATCAGTCCTTTCTGCCGACAGGCTTCTATCAGTTGTTCGAATGCTTCGGCTGCTTCCTTTCGCATCTGCACATCTCCATGCTCACCGCTAGAGGGTACCGACACAAGATCCTGTGGAACATAATCAGCAGGCAGCGCATAATATTTATTGACCAGAGCCGTGATCGATTCCGGGTGTTTTATTGTTTCTATGTCTTTGTAGGGTTCTTTATCAAGATTCATAGACACTTCCAAAATCACCTGCTGTTCGCTCAGTTTTGGGTTTTTCCCGGCATATGCTTGTTCTCGTTGGGAAAGCGCCGATTTTTTCTTTTCGGTCTTCTTTTCTTCTTTCTTCGCTTTCTCTGTTGTGACTTCTGTGTCCTTTTCCTGATAAGCGCTATATCCAATTGAACCGATATATCCGACCGTAATGACCAATAGCACAACCGCCAGAACCTTAAATACAATATCCATTATGAACCTCTCTTTGTCTATTATTATGCCTTTATTCTTTCACCAGATAATTATACTGGTTATCCTTCAGGCAGACCCACATACCAGAATCAGAGGAGTACAGCTCTCCCCAGATGCTCTCGTCGCTGCTGTTCTTTTGAACTTGGGCAATATACACTTCATCGTCTTTATAAATCGTATCGCCACTGTCTTTGGAGGATTTGGACGGTCCCTTGCGAACGGTCATCTGATAATTGGCTCGGTAATCTCCTGGGTCATATCCATCCACAGATTCGATCGGTGCTGGTTTTGGCTCCTCCTGCGGCTCGGGCTCTTCCTCATAATCGGAGGTTCCGTGCTCCACCGTTGTTTCCTGCCGGCCGGCTTCCAGCTGGTTGTATATAAAGTTTCCCGCAAATCCCATGAAGGCCATAAAAGCAATGGCGGCCACAAAATACAAGATATAACGCATCAGTTCCGAATTCTTTTTCTGTCCCGGTACTACAGGAATATCCGGTACGCCTCCCGGCTTTTTTTCAACAATGTGCAAGGTCGGTGTATCATCCGGAGCGTTTCGGATCGGTCTTTCTACCTTGGTTCCGCAATAAGGACAAAACTTATTAATATCAGCAATTTCTTTTCCACAATGTAGACACTTCATATATTTTTCCCCCAGTTCAGTATCCTATGGATCAGATTTTCCGTATACGGATCCATCGGATATTTCGGATACATGGTTGTCATCCTAT
>DGUK01000074.1 GCA_002394635.1 Faecalitalea sp. UBA4312 | reverse complement strand
TGGATTTGGATCAGGATCGTATCCATGTGGAAGATCTGGGAAAGAATGAAGTCTTGTTCTATCCACATATTACCGGTGAAAAAACGCTGTATGCGGATGCCTCCTTACGTGGTGCTTTTTTCGGACTGGGACAGGGAACCGTTCGTAAAGATATGACACAAGCTGTATTTGAAGGGGTAGCTTTTGGATTTCGAGAGTTACTGGAAAACATGAATGTTAAAGTTTGGCCGACCCACATTCAGATCAATGGTGGCGGAACACGCAGTGAAATATGGATGCATATTATCGCGAATGTGCTCCACGCAGACATTGAGGTTGTTCGACTGAAGGCTACCCCTGGTGTTGGTGCTTGTATGCTGGCAAAAATGGCAGATGGAAAACCGTTGAAACCGGCTTTGGCTTCATCTGGACAGGTCATCCATCCGTCCTTGACCGTCATGGAAAAATACGATCAACAATATAAAAAATATAAAAAAATTCACTCTCTTTTAAAACAATTTGATGCATGATAGAAACAGAACCGACAGGGTTCTGTTTTTTATGTATATGGCAGAATTGGTCATTATCTGGCAAAAAATGACCAATTTTTAAAATAGGAAAGAAATGGACTATAAAATACGATATAATATCAATATGAAAGCAACCATGATAATTAAAAACATTGGGAAATTGTACACGTGCGACAGAAAGTTTACTATATTGAGTGATGCGTTTGTAGCCTTACACCATGATAAGATCATTGATTTTGGAACGCACTGCTTGAAAGACTGGTTAGATCCGGCAACAGCCGTGATTGATGCCAGAGGCGAGATGGTGACCCCTGCTTTTATTGACAGCTGTTACACGGGCATCGTACATGACAGGGCCGGTGATCAGATTCGTCAGAATCGTCAAGCTCTTCATGAGATGCAGCAACATGGTATTCTGACATGTATGACAAAGAATGCGTCGTTATGTCAGAGTACATTGACACAGGATGTCATCTGTTATAAAGAAAATCCTTCCACAAAAATCATTGATTTTGATCAGATAAGCACAAATGAGATACCGGGATCCTTCCTGTTATCGTGTGGCTTTGGAGCGTGCAAAAGCTTTATTTACGATCTTCATGTTCCGGCCTTTTTTCTTCATGAGTGTAAAGGCATATCGGGAAAGGAGCTGTTAATGGCAATGACTGCCAATCCGGCCAAAGCGTTCGGATTGAAAGATCGAGGCGTAATCGCAAAAGGTAAAATAGGCGACTTACTGGTGTTGCAGGAAAAAGACATTGATACCTATTTCCAAACGATGGGAAGACAGCCGATTCATCGGATGTTAAAAAATGGGATACAGTTTTACCCACATTGGATCGTATGTTGACAAAAAGAAAAAACAGGGCATATGCTCTGTTTTTTTATGGGGTCCATCGTCCGAAAATACCACAAGGCAGGACACTGTCATCCGCTGTGACCGGAATCAGATTTTCGCCTACTTCGATGGATCCACATCGAGATAAACCGATCGTACGGCGGAGCGTTTGTTCCAGGGTGCAGCAGGAAAACCCGGTTGTATAACAGTTAATGATGAAAAACAGGGGATCCGGACTTAACAGTTTCTGGCATTCATCGATGAGCTCATAGACGTTGTCTTCCAGCTTCCATAATTCTTTCTTGGGCCCGCGGCCATAGCTTGGCGGATCCATGATGATGCCATCATACGTTCGTCCCCGTCTTTGTTCCCGTTTTACGAATTTCAGGCAGTCTTCCACGATAAAACGGATCTTGTGATCTTCCAAATGGTTCAGCTGCATGTTTTCCTTGGCCCAGGCTACCATGCCTTTGGCGGCATCGACATGGACGACTTCCGCAGCACCGGCTTTGGAAGCAGCCATGGTGGCACCCCCGGTATATGCAAACAGATTTAAGACCTTGATATCCTTGCGTTTGGATTGTCGTATGGAATGCATGATGAAATCCCAGTTGGCGGCCTGTTCCGGAAACAGACCAGTGTGTTTGAATCCGGTGGGGCTGATCTTAAAACGGAGATCTTTATAGGACAAGGTCCAGAATTCCTTTAAAGGCTTTTTCATCTCCCACTGGCCCCCGCCGGATCTGGAACGATGGTAGATTGCATCGGCCTTCTTCCAACGTGTTTCATCCTGGATCGGCCAGATGCATACGGGATCCGGACGGCGCAGGAGGATCTGGTTCCAGCGTTCCAGTTTTTCTTTATTGCCGGTATCGATCAGTTCATAATCGACCCATTGATCTGCATATTGATTCATAAATTATCACCAGGCTTATTATAACGGATATTGGCAAGAATCCCAATGAGAAAAGAGTGAACCGTGCTATAATACTTCTATGGAAAATTTGATTTTCAGTTTACAGGCGACCATTCCGGTCTTTTTATTGATGGTTATCGGCTATGTTTTTAAACGGATCAAGTTGTTTGATGCAGCCTTTGTAGCCCGGATGAATCGTTTTGTTTTTTTGGTGGCGCTGCCCCTTTTACTGTTCCGAGATCTGGCAACCGAGGACTTTTCGGCAGTCTGGGATGGGACCTATGTTCTGTTTTGCGGCATTGTCACTTTATGCTCCATTGCCTTAGCGTCTGCTTGTTCCCTGGTTATCGCCAATAAAGCGGAGCGAGGGGAGTTCGTGCAGGTGGCGTATCGAAGCAGTGCGGCCGTACTGGGCATCGCTTTTATTACAAATATCTATGGAAACTCCGGTATGGCACCTTTAATGATCATCGGGACTGTCCCTCTCTATAATATCTTTGCGGTGGTGGTGCTGATGGTCACAGCGCAAGATCCTTCCGGGTCTAAAACCTTGACAAAGACCATCAAAGGAATCTTTACCAATCCGATCCTGCTGGGGGTGGCAGGCGGTTTTCTATGGTCTGTTCTCCATCTTCCCTATCCGGTCATTCTGGAAAAGACAGTGAACAATCTGGCTGGTCTTGCCACGCCGTTAGGCTTGATGGCGATGGGTGGCAGCCTCTCTTTTGAGTCGATATCCGAAGTGTGGAAACCGGCCGTTGCCGCAACTTTTATGAAGCTTGTCGGTTGGGTCGTCATATTTCTTCCGTTGGCTGTCCATTTGGGATTTCGTGACAGTAAACTGGTGGCAGTATTGGTTATGCTGGGATCGGCTTCAACGGTCAGCTGTTTTGTGATGGCAATCAATATGCATCATAAAGGGGACCTGACAGCCGCAACGGTGATGCTGACCACATTATGTTCGGCATTTACCTTGACTTTCTGGTTATTTTTATTAAAATCCATGTCATGGATTTAGGAGGCTTGTATGTTTGTACGTTGTGTATGCAAAAACTTAAATGAAAAAAAGAAAAATGAAATATATGAAGTATTAGGGGCTCTTTGCCAAAGAGAGCAGATCCAGATCGAAGAACAAGCGGATGCCGTTGTAATCACTCCCTGTGTGCAGGGAAAGATCTATGTTACGGAGGATGATCATTCCATCACGCTGACATCCAGCACACGCCATGGCGGCCCAGGATTCCACGCTTTTGTGGTGGATCTGATGAAAGATCTGCAGGTAGAGGTGCCGGGAATATATGAAATGTACGATGATCTGAATTACAGTGAAGATGAAAATTTTGACAGGCTGGTCAATTTATATGTGGATGAGATTTCATACCTGAAAGGACTGCTTCGCAAAGAAGAAACAATCCGAAACCAGAATTATATGTACGATGAAACATTCTTTTTGCCGATTGAAAAAGAAGGACGTATCCTGACAGCTATTGGAGATATGGATGAGCAGGAATTTCTGTCAATGGATGAACAGGAATTGATGAATGCCTTCTTTGTGTGGAATGACTGGGATAAAAATGCGCAGTATTATAAAAATGCGGCATTGACCCTGCTGGCTAAGGAAGGGGTCGGCGACTATGTGGCGATGAATGAAAAAACATTGAAACATGCCGATGAAATCTGTGATTTTATCGAGCTGGCACATCGTCTGGATCCATTGATTTCCCTACCGGTGGAGCATTATGATTTCCTGACGAAAAAATTGGGAAGAAAACATACGTTAAAAGATGCTCGCCCGATGGAGCAGGAGGTCATTCAGTACCGTTGTGAAGAAGTATATCATTTGTTCGAGGATCTGAAAGTGGTCGCACACGGTGCCAGCCAACGCAGTGTGGATCCGACCCATCCTTCTTTGATCCTGATGTCACCATATACATCGATTGAACAATGGGATTGGCTGATACAGGCCAGTCATGATCCATCAATCTGTGATCATACGGATGGGCATCCAACGGAATACAAAGGGAAAACGATCCGTATGCAGGAAGATATCAAAGAGGGAATCACGATTTTGGATGCATCCATTGAAAGAGGACACAGAGTGTTTTATATTCATGCGGTCGTGGCCGATCCGAAGAATGTAGCGTATATTAAACAATGCATCCGCGAAAGTGATTTCCAGCAAGAATAGATCCATTAGAAAACTCGAGGGAAAAACTCGGGTTTTTTTGTCAACTGTGATATGATAAATGGCGGTGATATTATGACAAACTCCGTATTAGATACTTTAAATAAAAACCAGCGAGAAGCCGCTTGTACGATTGACCAGCATGTGCGGATCATTGCCGGTGCCGGTAGTGGGAAAACACGGGTTTTAATGGCTCGTATTGTATATCTGGTGAAGGAACTAGGAATCTATCCAAGTCGTATTCTGGCTATTACTTTTACCAATAAAGCTACCAATGAGATGAAGGAAAGATTGTATGCGCTCTTGCAGGACGACGCACGCCTGGTGCGGATCTCCACGATCCATTCCTTGTGTGTTCGTATCCTGAGGGAAGATGGGGATCATCTAGGATACCCGAAATCTTTTACGATCCTGGATACAGACGACCAAAAACAGATTCTTCGCCCTTTCTATAAACAACTGGATATAGATAAAAAAGCGTATCCGATGGGAAAGGTCTTAGCTTATATTTCTTCCAACAAGAGCAATGATGTCGACCCGGATATGGCGGAAGGCTTTGCGATGAGCCATGAACAGGAAATCTATTGTAAGCTGTATCGCAGCTATGAAATGAAACGACATGAGATGAAGGCGATGGACTTTGACGATCTGTTGATCGAAGGACATCGTCTGCTTAATAACTTCCCTACGGTCCGCAATAAATGGCAGTCTCGTCTGGACTATATTCATGTAGACGAATTTCAGGATGTGGATGCAACACAATACAACATCATCCGTATGTTGACCGGACCGTCTGCCAAGCTATGTGTCGTGGGAGATCCGGATCAGACGATTTATACATGGCGAGGAGCCAGTGTCCAAATTATTCTTCGTTTTGATAAGGATTTCAAAGACTGCCGGACCGTGATGCTCAACGAGAACTATCGTTCGACCCAGCCGATCCTGGATGCCAGCAATGCGGTCATCGCCCATAATCAAAGCCGTATCGAAAAGGAACTGTATACTCATCTTCCGGGCAAAAATAAACTGATGCTGCATCAGTCCATCGATGATAATGAAGAGCCAGTCTATGTGGCCCGACAGATCCATGATCTGCATAAGGATGGTTTGGACTATAAGGATTTGGCCGTGTTATACCGATCCAATTACAGTTCCCGTGCTTTTGAACGGGTGCTGCGCAAGGTCGGCATCCCATATCGTATCTACGGAGGTATCCGCTTTTACGAACGACAGGAAATCAAGGACGCCTTGTGTTATCTGAAGCTGTGTGCCGATGCGGATCCGGATGATCCGAAACAGCTGGCTTTGGATTTGGCTGTTTTGCGTGTAATCAACCAGCCACGACGTGGCATCGGTGCCAAAACGATTGAGAAACTGCAACAACAGGCTATAGAAGATGGAACGAACCTGATGGAAGTGATGCGTGATCCGCAGCAGCTGACCGGAGCCACCAGAAACAAGTGTATGCAATTGGTACAACAGATCGATACACTGCGAAGCCATCGCGAAGACTATTCTCTGGAGGATTACCTGGATTATATAATGGAAGAGGTTGGATACTACCGGATGTTGGAAGACAACAAAGAGGAAGAACGGATCGAGAATATCAAGGAGCTGAAATCCGATATTGCCCAAAGCTTACAGGACGATCCGGAAATGACCTTGGAAACGTATTTGCAGGACATTGCTCTGTTTACGGATAAAAGCCAGGAATCTCGAGAAAATGCTGTCTCCTTGATGACTGTGCATGCGGCCAAGGGGCTGGAATTTGACACTGTTTTTATCGTCAATTTTAATGAAGGGGTCTTCCCGAGCACACGGTCGATCCAAGAGGGTGGAAAAGCTGCTTTAGAGGAAGAAAGACGTTTATGCTATGTGGCTATGACGCGTGCTAAAAAACGTTTGTTCATCACATGGAACCAGGGATACAGCTATATGCTGGAAACGTATAAAACACCTAGCCGTTTTCTTAATGAGATCCCGGATGAAACGATACATATGGAGAAAAAGAAGGAACAACCGGTCACAACAATGCGAAAACCATCCAGTGCCAAATATCGAAAGGGAGATCTGGTTATCCACAGCCAGTTCGGGCAAGGTGTGATCATCGATGTCCAAGGAACGGTGGCAACGATTGCGTTTGAAAGAAAATATGGTGTAAAAAAACTGAATGCACTTCATCCATCTTTAAAGAAACTGGTTTCGTGATATAATAGGGGCGATATGATAAAAAAGAAGATAAAGGAGGTGGCCTATGCGTAAAATATCAAAATGGATCCTGGGATTGTTGATCTTGGCATTGAGTGCATGCTCTACCACTAATTCCAATCAGTCACAGGCATTATCCAGTAATGATTATGCAGCTATCCTGCCTTATGATACAAAAGATACAAGAGTAAAACATGTGGGCATCATTCCGGATATTAATACCCGCATCCAGCTGGAAGATGGTCTGATGGACTTGTCCAAGCAATATTTTCCTCCGGACAGAGTCGGCTATAAGACCCATGCATTTCTGGATTACGATGAGCTGGATGCTACTGACGGCTCCCGAGGATTATTAGGTACCTTAAGAGATGATAACCCGAATGGGCTGAATCCCGGGGTAGATGAAGCTTTCGATACCGGAAATGGTACGGTAAAGAACGCCATTATCCTGGTAGATATCTATGAACTGGACTGGTATTCCAATGATGAATTACAGGGAATTTCCATTGCTCTGGTTGTCAATGATATGGTTGGAGATGATGTAAAGATCAAGGAAGACCGAATGCAGCAATATCTGGAGGTTACCTGCAGTAAGCTGGTCAACTATATGCGTCAGCGCTTTAATGAGGTGACGTCCAATGTACCCATTTTTGTCGCTGCCTATGAATTGAATTCAGAAGAAACGGAACAGATTGGCGGGTATAAGTATGCCGGTTATTTCCAAGGAAGCAATCAGAATTTCTATAAGATCAATGAGGAATGGATCCATGTTCCAAGCGGTACGTTCACGACCAAAGATCTGGCGGCTGCCGAAGAGTTCACGGATTTTAAATCGCAGGTTTCCCAGGTCTTATCCGACAATACGTATGTAACCGCAGAAGCAAAGTATGAGGATGATGAGCTGGTCAAGATGAATATCGAAATTACGGCGCACGGAAAGACCGCCGGAGAGATCCTGGCTGTTATCGAAGCAACCCGGGTCGAGCTGAAGAATTTCAGCAACACTAATTGCCGATATACGGTACGGATCTTCAATGACAGCGACGCTTATTGTATGATGGTACGAAACGTCGGTACACAGGATGTGATTGTGGCATCTTCATTCTAGACTATGGTATAATGTATGGCAGGAGGCAGGAATATGGCCGAAAAGAATAGAAAAAAGAAAAGGGATATACGTCGGAAACAAGGACATGGTCTTGTCTGGCTGACTTTGTTTGTGATATTGATTCCGGTGGTATTTATCTTATATGTACTGGCAACCAGTGCAGTCGGGCAGGATAAACCGGTTCCAGGTGATCGTTTTCAAGGAAATGATCTGAATCCGAAGATCACAAAGGAAAATGTGGAAGAAGTACAGTCCCGTATGTCCTCCATCAGCGGGGTTGACAATGTAACGGTAAATCTGAAGAGTGCTACTCTGCGGATCAATCTGGATATGGGAGATTCTATGGATACAGATGCCATTACCGATGCGGTGGACGAAGCGTATGATATTATTGACAGTATGCTTCCGATCGGTACGTATTTTACTAACCATGATGATGGAAAAATGTATGATCTGGAAATCAACGGGTATAATTTTATACCAGCTGAAGGACAGGATACAGGGGGCCAGGTTATTGTTGAAATCACCAAGACCGGTGCCGGCAAGAAGACAACCGATGTTTTGACCAAGCCAAGGGACAAGGACCTGGTAGATGAAATTACAAGATAAGCTTTGGAGGCAAAAACTCCAAAGTTTTTCTTTTCTGTTCTTGAAATTAATATAA
>DGUK01000102.1 GCA_002394635.1 Faecalitalea sp. UBA4312 | reverse complement strand
CCGTATCTGGACAGTTTCTTTGATCCAGCTAGAACTTAAGGTATGAGACAAAATTTTTGTTGTGCTGGATCTATCTCAAAATTCATTACTTCTGTATACTATTTATTGGCTTTTTTGCTCTTTACCAATATGGTTAGAACAACTATTGCTCCAAGGGCTACTGTTAGGTTCAATAATGGATCGACGTCTTTTGCGGCTGTCGATGTCCCTTTGGACGAGGTTGGGTCCTGTTTTTTGGACGGCTTTTCTTTACCGGTCTTTTTCTTTTCGGTTTTTTTGCTGGTTGTATTCTCTTTGTTCGTGATGACAAATCCGAATGAAGGATCCCCTGAATACACTACTGTATATCCTTCAATCTTTTCTTCTTCAACAGTGTATACTATACGTTTACCGTCTTTGTATTCTTCCAGGTCCGTGAATGTGTGTTGCCAGCCATTATCATTGGTCAGCTGTGCTGAATCGATTTCTACACCATCCGCATATAAATGGATTACAACGGTGTCCTTCTTGGTTCCGATCCATTCCTTAGTAACAGGAACGGAAACTTTCCCTGTTATCGTATTGGTAATGGTGAATCCGTTCTCGGCGTTTCCGGAGATGCCCGTTGTGTATCCATCTATTGCATTCTCTTCAATCGTATATTCGATTTTGTTCCCATCCGGATCATAAATATCCAAATTTTCAAAGATGTGCTGCCATTCGTTTCCTTTATCCAGCTGTACTGTATCAATCGTTTCACCATTTGCCAGCAGTTTTATAGTGACGCTGTCACTAGGTGTTCCGACCCACTGTTTCTTTACCGGGATTGATGTTTTTCCGGAAAGTGTGTTCGTAATTGTAAAGCCTTCTTCGGAACTGCCAGATACAACGGATGTATACCCTTCAATTTCTTCTTCCTGTACTGAATAGACGATTTCGTGATTATCATTTTCATCATATTTCGGAAGTCCTTCGAAGGAGCATGTCCATCCATCTCGATTGGAGATGACCATGGAATCGATGATTTTATCATCAGCCAAAAGAACGATTGTTATCGATTCTGGACGAGACCCGTTTTTATTTTCGTTATCGTTCCAAATCTTAGAGGCGTGGATGGATACTGTTTCTATTTCTGTTGTTTTGTTGTCAAACACAATGGAATCCACAGCGTTACCATCTTTTGATATCGATACTGCTGTTGGGATCTGTCCGCTGTCATCCGCCTGCTGGGCTACAGAAACCGATACCTGATATTGTGAAGTATCGTATACGAAAGCACCATCCTGCGGATTTATCTCTGAAATATAATATACATATGTTTTTCCAAGATCGTCTTGGCTATATGCTAGTGGATCAAACTGTATAAATCCGTCTTGATTGTTGTTTTTCGTCTGCAAAAGATTATGGTTCTCGTCGTACAGTCCGAAAGCAAATGTCTGTCCCTGCGGAGCGGTCCCGTTAATTGTTTTTGTAGCATTGAAAGCTATAGTACCGGCCATTTTCGTGGTTTTTGTAGTGTTACCACCTACAGTGTTCTGTACTGTATAACCAATCGGCACACGGCTGAAGTCACAGACGAATGTGACGAAAATCTCTGTGCTTGCCGGAATCGGTTCGACATTTGAAATGTGAAGTATTGAAGGGTCTCCTCCATCCTGTGTAACAGAGAAATACGGATTGGCATCGGCATAAAGGAATGTTACATAATCATCTAGGTCGTCGATCAAAGAAATTTCACCAGCTTCAAATCCATTCTCATTCCAGAAACGGATGGAATACGTAACCCATTGATCAGAAGGATCATCAGAAATTACCGTTTTGTCCACGCTTTTTACCCCATTGGCTGCACTGTAATCATTTCCCTGGGCAATATAGTCTCTTGATTCTTGGTGAGGACTGCCATCTTGGGTATAAGAAACTTCCGCATGATTTTTAAGATATACGGATGTTTGTGCTGGAATGAACACTTCATACTGAATCTCTACAGGGAAATCAATATCTCCGAGATTGATGCTCAGTCGTTGTCCACGGATTGTTACCGATACAGGAGAGACGATTTCTCCTGTGGATGTCATCGTTTCCGGATCTATTCTGTAGCAGACTATTCCAGTAGAATCACCATTGAAATACATACCATCCGGAAGAGTATCAGTGACCATAACACCTGTCATAGATACATTCTTTCGGTTTATGAACAAACGGTATGTAAAAACGTTATCTACTGATGAATCGAAAAGCCCAATCTGGGCGGGATTAGGGCCTGAGTAATCATAGCCCCCATATGAAACGCCGGCATTGTTACCTAGGCCATCTTTCATGATTGCCTCGTCTGCAAACGTTCCAGTACCACTATCTCCGGAACCACCAGGAATGACCGTAATCTCCTTGCTGGTATTTCCGGCTGTGATGATATCGGTCACTGTCTGTTCGGTATTTGTGAGCACACGAATGGTCATGCTTCCACTGATTGCTGTTTCCGCTCCTGGACCAAATGTTAATTTATACTGCCCGTTCCCTAAGTCTTCGACAGAAGAGAAGTGCTGGCTGCTTACAGAGAATGAACTGGAGGTTGCAATCGTTGGCGGAATATTTACAAATACATAATCCCCTTCATGAATCTCGCCTGTATCGATTGTGTACTTCACCGAGACGAGCGCAGTCTCCCCGGAAGTGTACATGTCCTTGTTCGTTGTTATCACAGCATGGAAATAGGATGAAGCATCTCCTACCTCTTTTGCCGTTTTTGTTTCCATTTCAACTTCATCATCGCTGTCAGATTCCTCTGATAGCTTTTCATTGGTCTTTGTTATCTCATTTTCAGCCGGTGGAGCGTTAGGATTCTGTTCTGTCTGTACATCCTGTGGCATATCCGGAGAAGATGGCTCTTGAGGATCTTCTGCGATTGGAATTGGATCCGGCTCCGTTGGATTTTCTGACGAAGTTTCCGCCCCATTTCCGGCAGGTTCCTGGATAACCGTTTCTTCTGGCTCCTGTGCGTAAACAGATTGAATTGTCTGTGTAGATCCTTGTATCAAAACAAGCGAGCATAGTAAACCAATCCAGAATTTCTTTAAAAATACTTTCATTTCTTCTTTCTACCCTACATTATTAAAATGTCCTTTCTTTACGAAAAATATAACTGAAATCAAGCACCATAAAAAAGCCCAAAACAGATATAAATGGACCCATTAAAGATATATATATATATATAGATAATTAATATTATTGTTGCGATTTTGCTGCATTTTAATTTATAGCTATTATTTATAGCTATTATATGTATGCATCAACGTCCTCTCATTATAGAAATAATAGGTAAAGTTGTTTTTTAGATAAAAATGAATGAAAAAAAGAGGTTAGATTGAATTGTTCGGTTTAAAAAAATACCCAAAACGTCCAATTTAAGCCCATAATGTATTTTTTATCGTTTTTTTGTTCCTTATATCCCTGTTCATATGCGTGCTAACAAATACATAATTATGCAGGAAGGGCACGCTTGGTCGGAATACAAAAAAAGCGAGCGCCTTGCTCACCTAAGATGGTACGGATATTTGAAAACAACCTATAGCTTTGTATTATCATATCATTAAACTTTAACGCTTAAATGACCAACGGTTTACTTAACGGATTATAATTCCCATACGTATCCGCAAGGTTTATCATTTTGTTTACAGTTTCACTTTTTTGCGTCTCTTTCCTACGCTTCCGTAAGGAATGAATGAAATATTCTTGTATGATCGACATACCATGAAAAACCACTAGTACAAATTACGCTGCGTCTTTCTTTAAACTCAATAGTCATTGCATTATCAATTAAAAAAGACGGAATAAAAGTTTCGGTTTGTTCAATGTTTCCTACAATATAATTCAAAACTCTATCATGATTTTTTACGTTCGAAATTTTAAGAGTTATCAAATCATTGAAAGTTTTCGGGTAGCTATAATGTTTGTCGTTAAATTAATTGATTGTCACTTCAGTTGAGCCATAAATAACAATCTTGTTGGCTCCATAAGCAACAAAAATAAATTGATCTTAAACAATAATTGTTGAACATTTGGCGCCTAACATCAAGATAGTTGTTTCCAAGGAAATCGTCGGCGTACTTCTGCAGTCAGCAAATACATCGAATCTATCAACGCAGAGCCCTATTCTAGCAAAAGACATAGTAACATTACCTTTCTTTTATGTTGCTTTATTTACAAAGTATGTATTCCAATGCAATTTTATATCATTATAAGCATTGATATTCTGGGTATTTAAATCCGTATCACCAATCGCATCATAAATATTATTACATTTATTAATCATAAGATTATCTCAAGTAAAAGTAGTTATTTTGTTGAGATGTTAGCTATATAGACAAAACTAGATATAATTACAAACTGATTTCTTGTTTAGTATCAGCACTCTTTTCTTTTAACGAAATTTCTTCAAAAACCTCTTTCCAAACATCAATCAGCACTTACTAGTTTAAACATAGTTTCATGAAAAACATGAATAAAATCTTTGATTAGCACTACATAGTTTTAACATTTATATAACGCAGGTATCAGATGTATATAAACGAAGTGTGACAGTATCATTATCTGATTACACAACCGTCGGTCTGTCGCGTTTGTCAAGTTTGCGACTTTCGAGTGAACAAAGTATAATATCCCTTATTGAAGGTGCAGGTGGTATAGGGGGATTTCTCTCGAATGATAGACTACTGCACAGAATACCGGATAAAGGGAGCTGCCAAAACGGGAATCGTGTGTTTAGTTTCAAAAGATGCGAAAAGCCCATGGATGGCAGAACAAAACAAGGACGGAGGCGAGAATATGTATAGGATCTTAGTAATTGACGACGACCGGGAGCTTTGTGCGCTGATAAGCCGTACTGTATTACAGGAAGAGATAGAAGCCGATTGTTGCTATTCGGGTCAAGCCGGCCTGGAAAAGCTGAAAGAAAACGAGTATCAGCTTGTTATTTTGGATGTGATGATGCCTGGTTTTGGCGGATTTGAAACGTTGGAACAGATTAGAAAAGAAAGCAGCATCCCCGTTCTGATGTTCACAGCGAAAAATGACAGTACCTCAAAGGTACGAGGTCTGCGGGAAGGAGCCGATGATTACTTGACAAAGCCTTTTGTCATGGAAGAATTACTGGCTCGTATTATTTCCTTGATCCGCCGCTACACAAGGTTCAACCAAAACGGGAACGACGCCAATACACTTACCTATGATGGATTGATGATCGACCTCGATGACCGTTCCGTTACGACGGAAAAAGGAGTGTTTGAGCTTCCTCCAAAGGAATTTGATGTGTTGTTGTATTGTGCGAAGAATCAGGGACGGATTTTGACAAAACAGCAGATTTATGAGGAGGTATGGGGCGAACCGTATGTTTATGATGACAGCAATATCATGGCAGTTATCAGCCGTCTGCGTAAAAAGCTGGAAGCTGATCCCGGAAATCCAAAGTACATACAGACAGTAAAGGGCATTGGCTACCGCTTCAATAAGGGAGTGTGATCACCGATATGGAAGTTTTAACGATCATTTTGTTAGCTGTTACCGTGATTGTCATTGTTTCGGTCATTCTCATTCTGCACAAAGAAAGGCAACAAATCAAACAAGTTGCCGACGCTTTGTCCGACGTGAGAAGGGGAAACGGAAACCGCCGTGTACTGGCCAATCCGGATCAACTGTTATCCCCACTCGTTTATGAAATGAATGATATTATCCGTTCCTACGAGGATCGGATGGCTGCTTATCAACAGATGGAAGAAACCAACAAGCAGCTTATGACAAGCCTTTCCCATGATGTGCGTACACCTCTGACGACACTGATCGGGTATCTGGACGCTGTGCATAAAGACGTTGTTACCGGAGCGGAGCGGGAGGAATACATCGAAACAGCCAGACGAAAGGCTTATGATCTGAAAGGCTATATTGATGTTCTGTTCGATTGGTTTAAGCTCAATTCCGATGAATTCGCTATGACAATTCAACGAACAGAGACGGCAGAACTGACCCGCAATATTCTGATTGACTGGATACCGCTTTTAGAGAATCAGGGTATTGAATACTCTATAGAAATACCGGAACAAGCTGTGTTTGTCGACCTTGATCCTGACAGCTATATGCGGATCATCAACAATCTTCTGCAAAACGTCATTGCGCACAGTCAGGCAGATACCATAACTGTTCTTTTAAAAAAGCAGGACGATACCATGCAGCTTTTCGTAAAAGATAACGGCATCGGCATTGGAAAGGATGATCTGAAACAGATTTTTTCCCGCCTCTTTAAATGCGACACGGGCCGGAGTGAAAAAGGAAGCGGCCTTGGTTTGTCGATTGCCAGTCAGTTAGCAGAGAAGATGGGCGGTGAGCTTACTGCCGAAAGTATCCTTGGTCATGGTACGACAT
This sequence comes from Faecalitalea sp. UBA4312, assembly GCA_002394635.1. Lineage (GTDB taxonomy): Bacteria > Bacillota_I > Bacilli_A > Erysipelotrichales > Erysipelotrichaceae > UBA4312. The sequence goes on along the minus strand of DGUK01000102.1, from coordinate 899 downwards.
TTATCTTGACCTTGCCACTTGCAAAATAAAAAAAACTTCATTCAGCCGGTCACATGGCCGGCTGATTTTTAAATTGCAAGGTTAACGCAAGGTTGGTGCAAGGTTAATGCAAGGGTGGGTTGTTACAATGGTATCAAATCAAAGGAGGTTTATCTTATGAGTGAATACATCATCGAAACAAAACATCTGACGAAGCAATATGGAGCGCAAAAAAGCGTAGCCGATTTGAATATGCATGTGCGGAAAGGACGGATTTACGGTCTTTTAGGAAGAAATGGCGCAGGCAAGACAACGACGATGAAAATGCTGCTGGGACTGACGGATCCCACCGAGGGAGAAGTCCTGCTATGGGGAAAGCCACTGCGTGGAAATCAAAAGAAAGTGCTTCCTCGAATTGGGAGCATGATCGAGTCCCCTGGTTTTTATCCAAACCTGACCGGCACGGAAAATCTGCAAATCTTTGCAACCTTGCGCGGCGTGCCCAATGACCATGCCATCCAGGACGCACTTGAACTGGTGGGCCTGCCATATAAAGATAAGAAGCTGTTTTCTCAATATTCTCTTGGCATGAAACAGCGCCTTGCGATAGCGCTGGCTGTCATGCACGATCCTGAGCTTTTGATACTGGACGAGCCCATCAACGGGCTGGACCCTATCGGGATTGCGGAGGTGCGGACATTCATCCGCGAGCTTTGCGATAAGCGAGGGAAAACGATTCTTCTGTCCAGCCATATCCTTTCCGAGATTGCCTTGCTTGCGGATGATATCGGCATCATTGATCAAGGCGTATTGCTGGAGGAAGAAACTTTTGCGGAGCTGGAGAATAAGAGCAACCGCCATATTCATTTCATTGTATCCGACACGGCACAGGCGTCAAGGATCTTAGAAAACACATTCCA
>DGUK01000069.1 GCA_002394635.1 Faecalitalea sp. UBA4312 | reverse complement strand
GCTGCCGGGTTTTTTTATGCCCTTTCTGCTTCCTCATTTCTCAGAAAGCTCTTTTTTTTTATTATTATTCTTGATATTATTGATAACGTGAGAAGAAAATTGAATTTTTTCGTCTTGGAATGCATTTGATTATTCCCACGTACGTATTCTTAGAATATCTCTTTTTTATTCAGAAATAAAAGCCTATCTATTCACCATGACCGTTGCATAACATTATATAGCTATATATTTTTTTAAGATATTCATTTACTTGTTGGATCTATCTTATATGCAATAATGGCAGAAATGGGAGGGTTTTCGTTAGTAAAATATAAGAATCATTGCAGGCAGTAATCCACGGAAAAATTCAATAATCAACTGGATCCTTCATAAAGTTTTATGGATCATGAATGGAAGATCCGTGTATGACGGATTGTTAAGGCACGTATCAACGGATGCAATAAAATATAGCGACCTCCATATATTTGAGTACAAAATATCGTCAAATTGTTTATCGTCTCCTGACTTGTAAAGTGGAGAAGTTTAATTTTATCCATTTTGTAAAGCAATCGAGGATCCCACTTGTATATACGATACGAAATGATTTACTTATTGTGGAATGAATGAAAGGAAAAGTTTTATGGAAATCGGATTTGATAATGACAAATATTTAAAAATGCAGTCAGAACGTATTTTAGAAAGAATTTCACATTTTGACGGAAAGCTGTACCTGGAATTTGGTGGTAAGCTGTTTGATGATTATCATGCAAGTCGTGTACTGCCAGGTTTTGCACCTGACAGCAAGCTGCAGATGTTGATGAAAATGAAAGACGATGCGGAAATTGTTATTGTGATCAATGCGGATGATATCGAAAATAATAAAGTACGTGGAGATCTGAAGATTACTTACGATCAAGATGTTCTTCGTCTGATCAAAGAATTTACGGATCGAGGCTTATATGTCAGCAGTGTTGTCATTACACAATATTCGCATCAGAAATCGGTTGATCGTTTTAAGGCAAAGTTGAAGCGAAGAAAGATCAATGTTTATCAGCATTATTATATAGAAGGATATCCAACCAATGTCCGCCATATTATATCCGAACAAGGATTTGGAAAAAACGATTTTATCCAGACCACGCGTCCTTTGGTCGTTATAACGGCACCGGGTCCAGGAAGCGGAAAAATGGCCACTTGTTTATCCCAGCTTTACCATGAGAACAAAAACGGGATCAAAGCGGGATATGCCAAATATGAAACATTTCCAATCTGGAACTTGGCATTAAACCATCCGGTTAATCTGGCCTATGAAGCGGCTACGGCGGACCTGCAGGATGTTAATATGATCGATCCGTTCCATTTGCAGGCATACAATAAAGTAACTGTCAATTATAACCGGGATGTGGAGATCTTCCCTGTGCTGAAGAACATTTTTGAAGGGATTTTCGGCCAGTCTCCATACCAAAGTCCGACGGATATGGGTGTAAATATGGCTGGTTATTGTATCAGTAATGATGATGTATGCTGTGAAGCCAGTAAACAGGAGATCATTCGCCGTTATTTTGAAAGCTTGACAAGATTCTATCATGAAGAATGTGGAATTGATGAAGTACATAAACAAGAATTCATTATGGAAAAAGCAGGGGTATCGGTGGAAAATCGTCCATGTGTTCAGGCTGCCCGTCAGAAAGAAGCACAGACAAAGGTGTTCAGCGGGGCTATCGAATTGGCTGATGGAACATTAATTACCGGAAAAACAACCAGCTTTATGGGAACCAGTTCAACAACGATCATCAATGCTATTAAGTATTTAGCCGGCATTCCGGATGAAGTCAATGTGATTGCTCCGGAAGCGTTTGGACCGATCCAGGCATTGAAAACAGAATATTTAGGAAGCCTCAACCCGCGTCTTCATATCAACGAGGTTCTGATTGCCCTTTCTCTAAGTGCGCAGAGCAACGAGCAGGCGGCAAAGGCTTTGGCTTGTCTGAAAGAACTGAAAGGGCTGCAGGCACATTTTACCAGCGATATGAAGGAAGAGGATCTGGCTATCTTAAGTCGTTTGGGAATCCGTGTTACATTTGAAGCAAATAAAAAATAGGAGGCAGTTATGGCAAAATCCATTCCAAGCTCCGGTGCAGGAGCTGTACGCATCATATTAAAAAATAAAAAAGACTTTCACTTTGATCTTCGAGAGAAAAAGGAAGAAAACGGTAAGACCAGTTACTTGTATGATGTATTTTATGAAAATGCGACTGGTACATTGAATATGCTAGTCGATGCTGATCAGCCGGTCATTGCAGCATTGAATCTGAGTTTGGGTAAGGTCATCACTTTAAGCAATGATGCAAACCTGAAGAAACTGTGCCGTTACGTATTGGAAAACACGAAATAATATGCGGATCCTGGCACAAGTCGTCGTTGATCAGGAAGAGGAAGCCATTGTACAGGATGTGCAGAACGCATTGAATAAACTATGTACGTTTTCTTACTCACCGTATCGTGAACAGCCATCCTTGATCAATTGTCTAGAGTTTTATGCAACAGCAGAAGTGA
>DGUK01000095.1 GCA_002394635.1 Faecalitalea sp. UBA4312 | reverse complement strand
AAGCATTAAGCTACTTTGGTCTGGTCTTTCAAAACTTCAACCTATTTCCGCATTTTTCTGTTATGAAAAATATTACGGATGCCCCGATCCGTATCCAAAAACGAGATAAGGACGAAGTCTATCAAGAAGCCCGTGTCCTATTGGCTCAAATGGGATTGGAGGACAAAGAGGATGCGTATCCATGTCAGCTATCCGGTGGTCAGCAGCAACGTGTCTCCATAGCCCGTGCTCTGGCATTAAAGCCGAAGATCTTATTCTTTGATGAACCAACCAGTGCCCTTGACCCGGAATTAACACTGGAGATCCTTAAGGTCATCAAGCAGCTGGCAGAAGAAAAGATGACCATGGTCATCGTTACCCACGAAATGACTTTTGCCCGCGATGTGTCCAACCGGATCATCTTTATGGAAAACGGTGTCATCGTCGAAGACGGAAAACCGGAAGATCTGTTTACTTCGGACAACCAGCGAACCAAGGAATTCCTGGGAAAGTATTACGGATAAAAAAAGAATTCGAAGAGTTGTTATTCCTCTTCGAATTTTTTCTTTCGTTTTAAATACATCACCATCGAATTGTAGTTATCGTCCCCGGATTTCAGAATGTACTTTTTTGGTCCATTGACAAACTGCACTCTACGTTCACCAATCTGCTGTACCTTCACATCTTCCCACTTCCACACATCTTTTCTGGCAAAATGATCGGTCACCACAATCTCTTCATCACTGACGGTAATGCTCTTATTGAAATAATTCAACAAAAGGATCAGCCCGTTCACAAAGACAGCCCCATACATGAAAATAAAGATGATGCTGGTCCCCATCGTTGCTTTCCCTTGCGTCAGCATCGTAATCGTATTGACAAATAAATAAGCGGAGGCCGCCACAACAATCACCGGAAATAATAAATTAGAGCCGGATTTCTGTGTACATTTAATTTTCTGCATAATCATTCCTCGATTCTTTTTTCATTATAACGAATTCTTTCCCTATTTGCATAGAACCTTCTTTATTTTCCATATCTTATGTATATTTTATGGCTTTTTAAGAATTCACTGTGTCATTCTTATTCAAACATGATAAAATGATTCTGTATAAAAATTAGTAAGGAGAGAGATTATGAAAAACTTTATGAAAGAATTTAAAGAATTTGCGATGAAGGGTAATGTCATGGATATGGCCATTGGTGTTGTAATCGGTGGTGCATTTACCGCTATCGTTACCAGCCTGGTTGGTGATATCATTACTCCATTGATTGGTATCATCACAGGTGGTGTAGACTTTACAGGATTAGCTGTTACAGTCGGTGATGCCAACATTACATATGGTAACTTTATTCAGGCCATTATCAACTTCCTGCTGATTGCGCTGGTTGTCTTCACATTGATCAAATCCATGAACAAGATGAAGAAAGAAGAACCGGCACCGGAACCAGAACCGGAAGTAGACGAAACCCTGGAAACATTAAAACAGATCCGCGATCTGCTGGAAAAGAAATAAACCTTGAAGTCATGAGAAATCATGACTTTTTTATTATGTATAAATTCATGATGAATATGTGAAATGATGTCAAAACTTGATTCTTGTCTCTAAATATAGTATAACTGCACCATACACTTTTTGAAAAGGTGGCCATTATTACACATTTATGTGCAATATTTCAATATAGGAGGTGCATGCTATGGTATGAACTGTAGTCGTCAAGTCAATTATGTCAGCCACTATGCTGTTTTCTTCAACAAACACATGGAAAAGCTTTGACAGTATAGGAGAAGAGTATTTCGTTGGATCCTCTGTGCAGGCAGATACGCTCACAAAGAAAAGCACTGAGGAATTAACCAACAAAGATATATATGTTAAACAACCGGAAGGCAATGTACAATGTACATTGTACTCTACGGTTATGATGCTGCGTCGTGATGCCATTCTGGATGGAGACACAAACTGGAAAGAGATTACGGTCGATTCTGTTGAACAGGTGGCCTGGAGCGGCAGCGGTTTATTGTATGAATTTACCTACGATGATATGAACGTCAAAACAACGGCGAACACATTGGATCCGAACCTTAGTACGGAAGAAAAAAAGAAGGTCCTGATTGAGGCCCTTCAACAACATCCAGAAGGAATCGTTTTCTATGTAGCCGGTTATAATGCGATGCATGCCGTTTTATTGACTAGCTACGATGCTGATTCGGATACATTCTATTGTTACGATCCGGCTATGTGTGCACCGGATGCCATCATTCCGATCATGGACAGCAGCTATGCCACGACATATCATATTGAAGATATGGATACATTGATCGCATCCATGAATTACTACTGGTATGTAGAATAAATCGTTGCGTATTCGGAACCAGTTCCGAATACGCTTTTTATATCCTTTAAAAAAAGCGGGATTCCCCGCTTTAATAACCATATTCATATAATGATTCGTCGTAATATACATCCTCGGAAGCCGGTTGCTCTTGGTCAAGCGGTTCCTCTCCTTCCACCGTATAGTATTCAATGACATCGTAGTCATCAAGAATCAGACAAAGCTCCTTATTTTCATATGTGATGGTTCCACGGGCCATCACTTTACAATCGCCGTCCTCCGGCAGCGTTCCTCGTAAACGGATCATATCGGTACCATCTTCTGTCAGCATGTAGAGCATCGGTTCATTGTCTTCATAGCCGAAAATGCTCTGTGGGAAGACACCGATCACTTCTACATCCTTTTCCAGATATTCCTCCGGACTTTCTAGAATGTCCTCCAGGTGCAGGGTATCCTCACTGACCTTGACATCTTTTTCCACAACCTTTTTATTACTGATTTCAAAGGAAGACAATACTTTATTGATTCCGTATCCGGTCAATGTGTTTTTTGTTTTGATGACCGTGATAACGGCATAGCCTTTGTTTCCCGGCAGAATGTAGATTTCGGAGCGCAAGGATTTATTCTTGCTGTTCTTGTAATCCAGTTCCATCATCACAAACTTGTTGCCGTCTACGGTTTTTGTCCCATAGGTTTCTCCACTGAATTTACGGGCATCCGCATTCTCTTCCTGATCCTCCATCAAGTATTCAATATTGGTATCCGAATAAAAATCTTCCTCGTCGTAAATGATGCCATCCTTTTCATAACGAACATTCAAGATCGGATAGCTTTGCCCTTTGATTGTGAATTCCAGTTCATCATCATACTCGTTGACTTCCAGATCCTCGCTGACAGTAAATGCGAATTCACCGATGATCTGTTCGCTGTCTCCTTTAAAAGTTTGTGCGCTTTTGGCATAAACCGGTACCAAAGACGAGTTTAGGATCAAGATACAAGCCGTTAACAGGGATGCTCCCTTTTTAAGGAATCGAAACATAGCAGTTCTCCTTCGTATTATCTGATTCTATTATACATAAGAAACAATTAAACATCTAAAAGAATTATGAAAAATCCAATTGTACCGGACAATGATCACTGCCATAGATATCGGTTAAGATCTTTGAATCCTGCACACGGTCAAAGAGTTCCGGAGATACAAGCCAGTAGTCGATCCGCCATCCGGCATTCTTTTCCCGGGCACGGAAGCGATAGCTCCACCAGGAGTATTCCACCTTATCCGGATATAGAGTCCGGTAGCTGTCCTGCAGCTGTGTCAGTAAATTCGCCTTGAAGCTGTTTCTTTCTTCATCTGTAAAACCGGCATTGTGACGGTTTGTCTTCGGATTTTTCAAATCGATTTCTTCATTCGCTACATTAAAATCTCCACAGATCAAAACCGGCTTATCCAGAGATCTGACATAGTTTCCAAACGCGATATCCCAATCCATCCGATAATCCAAACGTTTCAGTTCAGATCCGGCATTGGGCGTATAGACTGTCATCACATAATAGCCTTCATATTCAAGGGTAATGACCCGGCCTTCGGTATCGTGTTCCGGTTGATCGATTCCGTAATGCACGGACAACGGCTCCTTCTTGCAGAAGATCATCGTACCGCTATACCCTTTCCGGTCTGCGCTATTGATATACCGATATGGGTACAGTTCACAATCCACCTCAATTTGCTCCGGTTGTGCCTTAGTTTCCTGGATGCAGAAAACATCCGCATCCAACGCGTATAGTATTTCCACGAAATCCTTTTTCATCACTGCCCGGATCCCGTTTACATTCCATGATATAAGTTTCATAATCCGCTCCTTCTTTTTTATTATAACCAAAAAAAGCCGAAGATAAACTCTCCGGCTTATAAACATTAATGTTTGAAGTGACGGATGTTTGTGTACACCATGGTAATTCCATGTTTGTTGCACTCGTCAACGGACAGCTGATCCTTAATAGATCCTCCTGGCTGGATGATGGCTGTGACACCGGCAGCTGCTGCTGCTTCCACAGTATCCGGCATCGGGAAGAATGCATCGCTGGCTAAAACAGAGCCCTTGGCTTTATCACCGGCTTGTTCAATGGCAATCTTAGCTGCTCCGACACGGTTCATCTGTCCGGCTCCGACACCAATCGTCATATCGTCTTTTACCAAGACGATTGCGTTGGATTTCACATGTTTTACAACCTTCCATCCAAACAACATCTGACGCATTTCATCTTCTGTCGGTTTACGGTTGGTAACACAATGCACATCGGCTTCTGTAATGGTATGCATATCCATTTCCTGTACCAGTAAACCATCATTGACATTGGTATATTTCAATGCGGTATTGGTTGATAATGTTGTATCCAGCTTCATCAGACGGATATTTTTCTTTCTGGTTAAGATTTCCAGTGCTTCTTCGCTGAAATCAGGTGCAATGACGATCTCCAAGAAGATCTTGGATAATTTTTCAGCAAGGGAAGCCTCCACTTTATCATTCAGAGCCACAATACCGCCAAAGATGGATACAGGGTCTGCTTCATATGCTTTATCCCAGGCTGCTTCAATGCAGTCACCGATACCCACACCACATGGATTCATATGTTTCAGTCCGACAGCCGCATACTGTCCTTCAAAATCCTTCAGGATCTCAATGGCCGCATTACCATCCTGGATGTTGTTGTAGGAAAGTTCTTTTCCATGCAGCTGCTGGGCATTGGCCAAGGAGTATTTCGGCATCATGCCTTTATAGAAAGCTGCTTTCTGATGCGGGTTTTCACCATAACGAAGATCCTGTACCTTATCAAAGGTGATCGTTAATTTTTCCGGGAATTCGTTGCCCTCTTTCTTGGTCAGATAATCGGCAATCATCGCATCGTACTGTGCTGTTGTACGGAACACCTTGGCAGCCAATGCTTCTCGGGTTTCCAAGGTCGTATCGCCGTATTCCTTGAATTCACTCAATACTTTTTCATAATCCGATGGATCGGTTACAACAGTCACCGACTGGTAGTTCTTGGATGCACTTCGTAACATGGAAGGGCCTCCGATATCAATATTTTCAATGATTTCTTCATGCGAAACGCCTTCTTTTTGCACGGTCTGTTTGAAAGGATATAAGTTCACACATACTAGGTCGATCGTTTCAATCCCTAATTCTTCCAGCTGGTTCATATGATCCGGATTGGAGCGTACAGCCAGCAGGCCTCCATGCACCTTCGGATGTAGTGTTTTTACACGGCCATCCATAATTTCCGGGAAGCCGGTTACATCACTGATACCAATCGGTTTCAAACCTGCCTGCTCCAAGGCACGCTTGGTTCCCCCGGTAGAGATAATTTCAAAACCCAGATTGACAAGTCCTTCCACAAATTCTACAATTCCTGTCTTATCAGACACACTGACTAATGCTCTTTTCATCGAATTTTTACTCTTCCTTTCTCGATTTTTACTTTTCCGTCGCAGTACATTCCTACAACCAACGGCAATATCTTATGTTCCAGTTCAAGGACCCGTTTCTGGATATCCTCTGCGGTATCCAGATCCGAAATATCTACCGCTTTCTGATAGATGATCGGTCCTCCATCTACTTCTTCGGATACAAAGTGGATCGTAGCGCCGGATACTTTGGCACCGCGAGCCAGTACGGCATTGTGCACATGCATGCCGTACATCCCCGGTCCACAAAAGGACGGAATCAGTGAAGGATGGATATTCAGGATCTTGTTTGGATACGCCTGGATTAAATCACTTCCCAAAATAGCTAAATAACCCGCTAATACCACAAAATCAATCTGTTCATCATGCAAGGTCTGCAACAAAACCTTCTGATCTTTGATGACCGCATTTTTGATTCCTGCTTTCTGCGCACGTTGCAAACCATAAGCGTTTTCCCGGTTGCTGACAACCAGAGCAATCTCGCCGTGGATATCGCCCTGCTGCCAGGCATCGATGATGGACTGCAGATCCGATCCCGATCCGGAAATCAGAACCGCAAATCTTAACATAGATCGACTCCTTTTTCACCATCCTTGATGGCACCGACCACATAACATGTATCCCCGGCCGCTTCAATCGCTTCCATCGCCGATACGACATCCTGAGGATCTAAGGCAATCACCATGCCTAAACCCATATTAAAGGTGTTGTACATAGCATCTTGTGCTACATTGCCTTGTGAGGCGATCAGATCAAAGATTGGTGGCACCGGATAGCTGTCTCTGTGAATGACGGCCCGTTTTCCCTCCGGCAGCATACGCGGAATGTTTTCCTGGAATCCGCCCCCTGTGATATGGGAGCATCCCTTGATCTTCACACCGGCTTCTTTGACATTCTTTAGTGCTTTGACATAAATACGTGTCGGTGCCAGCAAGGCTTCCCCTAATGTTTTGCCCAGCTGTTCATGATACGTATCCAACGATTCTTTGGTAATATCGAAGATGGAACGTACTAGAGAGAATCCATTGGAGTGTACACCGCTGGAGGCGATACCGACCAGAACGTCGCCATCCTGGATCGTATGGCCATCGATAATATCCTTTTTATCAACAACACCTACCGCAAAACCGGCCAGATCGTATTCATCTTCCGGCATCAATCCCGGATGTTCCGCTGTTTCTCCACCAATCAAAGCACATTGACTTTGTTTGCAGCCTTCTGCTACGCCTTTGACGATGGTCGCAATCTTTTCCGGATAGTTTTTTCCGCATGCGATGTAATCCAGAAAGAATAAAGGTTCTCCACCCGCACATGCGATATCGTTCACACACATCGCCACCGCATCGATACCGATGGTATCGTGCTGATCCATCACAAACGCGAGCTTTACTTTCGTTCCGCAACCATCTGTTCCCGATAACAGGACCGGTTCGTCCATGTCTTTGATCTTAGACAGATCAAAGGCTCCCGCAAAACCGCCCAGGCCACCGAGCACCTCCGGCCGCATGGTTTCTTTTACATGTTTTTTCATTAATTCCACGGACGCATAACCCGCTTCAATATCTACACCTGCTTGTTTATAATCCATTCTGATCTCCTATTTATGTGTAAAGTAACGAACTCCGTTGGCAAAGATATCCTGATCCTTATCACCCTCGATGTTCTGGAATAAACCGGCTTCATATCGTTCACTATGGCCCATCTTTCCAAAGATATGACCATCTTCACTGAGGATTCCCTCAATAGCCAGATCGGAACCGTTGATGTTATCCAATCCGTTCATGGTCGGTACGCCGAATTCATTGACATACTGCGTGGCTACCTGGCCGTTCTTTACCAGCTTTTCAATGACTTCCGGGCTGGCTGTGAATTTACCTTCTCCATGGCTCATCGCAATGGAATGCATGGAACCAGGAACAAATCCCTGAAGCCACGGACTCTTGTTGGATGTGATCCGTGTTCTGGCAATGTGGCTGACATGGCGGTTGATATTGTTTCTAAACAAGGTTGGATTGGTTTCATCCAGTTTATTTACATCGCCATATGGCAGCAGCCCACTCTTGATCAATGCCTGGAATCCGTTACAGATTCCTAGGATCAGTCCGTCATTGGCTCGCATTGTATCAATGGCCTGACTGATGGTCGGATTGCGTAATACAGTAGCGATGAACTTACCGGATCCATCCGGTTCATCACCGCTGGAGAATCCACCAACGACCATCAGGATCTGGGCTGACTCAATTTCCTTTGCCAGCGTTTCGATACTTCTTTGAATATCTTCCACTGTGAGGTTATTGAAGATCACTTGTTTTACTATGGCACCGGCTCGTTCAAACTTCTGCGTCGTATCGTATTCACAGTTCTGTCCCGGGAATACCGGGATCACAACCTTCGGATGATCCACCTGTACTTTGGACTGTGGCAGCTCAACATTGGTCAGTTCGGTCTTGACAGCTTTTCCATCTTTATCCACGATGACCGGATAAATATCGTCATAGCGTTTCTGCCATGTCTTGACAGCTTCTTTGATGGATACCTTCTGTTCATTGATAATGATATCCGGTTCTTGACGTGTAATTCCCAACAAGGTGAAGTGTGGGTCTTCAATCGTTTCTTTGGCTTCTACCAGAATGGATCCAATATTAAATCCATAGACGTCTTCTTCTGTTTCTATGGCAGCACCAATCTTGTTTCCAAAGCACATACGTGCTAATGCGTAACCAATACCACCAAACTTCACGCTGGCCGCAGATACGATCTTATCGCTGTGCATATAGTCATGCACGGCCTTAAAATTGGATTTCAACTGTTCATAATCCGGTGTATGATCCGGATGTGGTGTATGTTTAACCAAATAAATATAGTTTCCGGCTTCTTTAAAGGCAGCAGACCGGATATCCTGTGTTTTCGCTGTCGTCACCGCAAAGGTGATCAGTGTCGGCGGTACATGAATATCTCGATATGTACCGGACATACTGTCTTTTCCACCAATGGCCGGTGTCTCAAAAGCCAGCTGGGCTTCAATCAACCCCAGTAAAGCCTGGAATGGATTGCCCCATTTTTCATCTGCTTTTCCTAAATGCTCGAAATATTCCTGATTGGATAGACGACATGTGCTGTAATCAGCGCCCAAAGCCGTGATCCGTGCCAACGCTTCTACCACTGAATAAGAAGCACCCAGATATGGCGAATATTTGCTTAACTTTGGATCATATCCGTATGTCATCAATGAACACGTATTTGTAAATCCGAATACCGGTATTTTCTGTACCGATCCTTCTTCCGGCGTCAGTTGGTATTTTCCCCCAAACGGCATAAGAACCGTACTCTTTCCGATGGAAGCATCGAACATTTCGCTCAATCCGATCTGACAGGCTACATTCGGATCCTGTAAGACCGTCAACAAATCGGTATCGGTCTTCGCAAATGGCTGTTCATCGTATTCCGATTCAACAACCTTAACGTTCTGGTGTTGACGGACACCGTTGGTATTTAAGAATGTGCGGGACATATCAACGATGGTCTTTCCTCGCCATTTCATCACCAAACGGTTTGTATCCGTTACATCCGCCACTTTGATGGCATCCAGGTTTTCTTCGTGAGCCAGCTGCAGGAAACGATCGAAATCATCGGCTTCGATGCAGACCGCCATACGTTCCTGGGACTCACTGATAGCTAGTTCCGTGCCATCCAGGCCCTGGTATTTCACCGGAACTACATCCAGATTGATATCTAGACCATCGGCCAGTTCGCCAACGGCGACGCTGACACCACCGGCTCCAAAATCGTTACATATTTTAATCAAACGTGTACATTCCGGATTCCGGAACAACCGCTGCAGCTTTCTTTCGATCAGAGCATTCCCCTTTTGCACTTCACTGGAGCACTTCTCCAAAGATGTTTCATTATGCTCTTTTGAAGAACCAGTCGCACCACCGATTCCATCACGTCCGGTTGCTCCACCGATCAATACGATAATGTCGCCCGGTTCGGCATGTTCTCTTTTTACATGGCTTTTCGGAGCCGCTGCTACAACTCCGCCAACTTCCAGACGTTTTGCCACATAACCTTCATCAAAGATTTCTTCCACAAAGGTCGTTGCCAGACCGATCTGGTTTCCATAGCTGGAATATCCATGGGCCGCTTCCTTGGAAATTTTCGATTGTGGCAGTTTATGTTCCATTGTTTCCGCAATCGGTTTGGTGATATCCCCGGCTCCAGTAATGCGCATAGCCTGATACACATAGGCACGCCCTGATAACGGGTCACGAATGGCTCCTCCAATACATGTGGAAGCTCCACCAAATGGTTCGATTTCTGTTGGGTGGTTGTGCGTTTCATTTTTAAACATCAACA